>NZ_JBNPOK010000012.1:0-60221 GCF_050315135.1 Collinsella sp. SGI.033 | reverse complement strand
AGGACTCGCCGCGGAACTGGACGAGCCTCCCGTGGTGGACGATGCGGTCGATCACGGCGGCGGCCATCTGGTCGTCCCCGAACACCGACCCCCACCTGCTGAACTCCAGGTTCGTGGTGATTACCACCGACTGCCTCTCGTATGCGTCGGCGAAGACCTGGAAGAGCAGCCTCGCCCCGTCCGCGTCGAGCGGGAGAAACCCGAGCTCGTCGATGACGAGCAGGCGGGCCTTGCCGATGAGCGCGGCCTCCCGGTCGAGCCTCCCGTCGTCGCGGGCGCGCCTCAGGCGCATCACGAGCGAGGACGCCGTGAAGAAGCGCGCCTCGAGCCTCCTCTCGCACGCCAGCGCGCAGAGGGCCGACGCCATGTGCGTCTTGCCGGTGCCGACGTCGCCCATGAGCACGAGGTCCTCCCTGCGCTCGACGAAGTCGAGCGCGAGCAGCGACTCACGCCCCATGTCCTCCGGCCACGACACGGCCGACCAGTCGTAGCCGTCGAAGGTCTTGGGCGCCGGCAGCGCGCAGCGCCTGAGCAGCGTCGCGCGCTTCGAGGCCTCGCGGCTGGACCTCTCCGCCTCGAGGTAGCCCGCCAGGTACTCCACCTGTTTCGGGGTGCCGAGCCTCGACCACTCCTCCAGGACGGCGGTGGTGAGCGAGCACGACCGCCCGGCCTCCACGACCCTGCGGGCCAGCTCCTCGCTAGCGGCCATCGGCGACCGCCCCCTTCAGGAACCCGTCGTAGACCGACAGGTCGGCCCCGCCGGCCTCGCCGCCGCCTCCCGCGATGCGCCTCGCCAGCACGTCGACCGTGGCGTCGTCGGGGACGCGGCCGCCCTCGACGACCCTGAGCGCCGCCTCGCATGCCGCCTCGAAGCCCGAGGACTCGCTCGCCCGGCCGATCGACCTGAGCGTGCGCCTCCTGCCGGCGGAGTCCATCCGGTCAATCCCCTCGACGAGCCCCGGCGGCATGTCGCGCCTGATCGTCGACTCCCCGAAGGCCCTCGGCCTGGCGATGATGGCGGGCACGAGCGAGAGGGGGTTCCGGACCGCGGGGCCCTCCCCGAAGGCCCTGGGGAGGACGGCGACCCGGCGGCCGCGGTCGGCGAGGATCTCCACCGTCGTCGCGCGCATGCCGACGAGCAGGCTCCGCCCGTGCCAGGCGGGCCCGGCGACGTACTCGCGCCCGTCGGCCTCGACGTAGCCGCGCTTGTCGGCGCGGGCGGTGACCCACCTCACCGCGTCGAACTCCACGCCGGGAAGGGCGCGCATGGCGGCGAGGTCCTCCCGGTAGGCCTCCCCGTGCGGCCTGCCGTCGCGGCAGCGCGCCGCCGCGTTGATCCTCGCGCATCCCTCGGCGAGGAACGCGTTGAGCTCGGGGAGCGTGCCGAACGCCGGCACGGGGACGAGGAGGTTGCGCCGGAGGAACCCCACGGCGTTCTCGACGGAGCCCTTCTCGTTTCCCGAATAGGGGTTGCAGTACCGGCTCTCGAAGCGGTAGTGGGCCCTGAACTGCGAGAACAGCCTCGATTCCGTGACCTCGCCGCGTACCATCCTGCCCGCCTCGGTGGCGTTGTCGAGCACCATCGCAGCCGGGGCGCGGCCCCAGCGGCGGAAGATCTCGAGCAGCCCGGCGCACAGGCACTCCGACCTCTGCGACATGAGGGCGACGCACTGCCGGTCGTTCGAGTGCGGGAGCGTCGCGACCAGCAGCTTGAGGTCGAGGGTCCTCCCGCCGACCGCGGCGCGGAAGTTCCCGAAATCGACCTGGCAGGTGCCGGGCGCCCACTCGAGCTCGAGGTACCCCTCTCCGCCCGCCGCCGCCCGGGCGAGCCTGAGCTCGCGGACGAACCTCTGCACGGTGGAGTACGAGCCGCCGTAGCCGCGCTCGGCGACGAGCCTGTCGTAGATCCGCCTGGCGGTGTGGCGCTGCTTCCTCGGGGCCCCGAGGTCGGCCTCGAGAACGCCCGCGACCCATTCCTCGTTGCCCTCGAGCGCGGGCCTGCCCCTCCTCCGGGGCATCGGCGCGGCGGGCGACATGTCCTCCATGTCGGCGTACTTCGCCACGGTGTTCCGGCTCACGTGGAGCATTCGGGCGATCTCGGACCTCGAGCGCCCGGCGGCATCCATCGACCGTATATCATTCACTGTGTCCAGGGGCACGGTCATCTCCTCCATCCTTCCCGGGCGGGCTCGCCAAAGTAACCGCCCGGGGAAACCATACGGCGAGGGCCGCGCCCCCGGTCCCCGGGGCGCGGCCCTCTTGCTTAAACTGCTCAATTTTTCGTGCTCACGGTGCTCATTTCCCAGTGATCACTCGGACCACTTCTTAGTGAACATCAACACTCAGGAACTCCCTGAATGCGGGGATGTCAAAGCCAACGAGACCACGCCCGCGCTCTCCGATGACGCCGTCCTCGAGGAGACGGCGTTTATATTGGCTTGCATAGTTGCCGGCAACGCCCATGCGTTTGGCTATCTCCGAGACCCTGCTGGGGCCAGAGTCGGGCAGCATCGCGAGCAAAAACTCAATGTCTTTATCGGAAAGCTCCCGATAGGTCGTTTCGAGAATTCGATCGCGCAGCTCCATACGGGCAAGCAGAGAACCCTGCTGGACATCAGGTGCGCTGATTTTGGGCGAGTTCTCCGAAACATCCCATGTGCGATATCCGACGAGCTGCATCATGTAGGGGAATCCGTCGACGGCCTTCACAGCATCCTCGAGCGCTTCTGGTGTGATTGAACGTCCTCCGGCCTCAACAGTTTTGCGAAACGCGTTTGCAATTTCAACGTCAGTGATTCGTCCTAACTGATGATATTGGGAACGCCTGAGGAACGAGACGGAATCGTTACGCAGCAACGCCGATACTTTGTAGGGCAGTCCTGCCATGAGTAGGGCAACTTTTTTACCTTCGCGTACAAAGTGCTGGTAAACAGAGGCAAATTGAAGCATTTCTTCGAGATCGACGGTGACTTCATCGATGGTGATGAGAAGTCCGATGTCATGTTTTTCGAGTTGCTTAAAGATACCATTCATGCGTGTGCGCCAGTTGCCCTGGGCCTCTTGAGCATATGTCCAATCGATGCCCATTGGACCAATTTGAACGCCGTTTATGCGCGCGTGACGCTGTGAGAGATAGCTATCTGCGGCTTCTTTGGTTCGCTCGATAATATCTTCGAGCATGCCTGGCATGGCGGAGACATTTGCTGCGATCCAGCCGTGTTCAAGCGCCGTTTCTGAAAGGAGCGAGAGAAGCGCCGTCTTGCCCGTTCCCCTTGCTCCCGTAATAATAGTCGACAGGTTGGGATCTCCCGGGCCGTTGATAAAGCCACGGTTGATGTCGCGCAGGATATGCTCGCGACCCGCTAGAAAGGGAGGGACGCTTCCAAATGTTGGGGTAAAGGGGTTCTTGCTGTACTCCATGGTAGCTCCTTTGCAAGTTTTGCTAATTTTTGCAAGTTTTGCTAACTTTTGCAAGTTTTGCTAACGACAGACCAAAGGGCATCGAAGCAGTGGCGCTGACATGTTGTTTTACGCAGAAAAATAAGCAGAAATCAATTTATCTGCGTTAAAAAATAGTTGAGAAGAAAAACGACGAGTCCCGGGCGCAATGCCGTTGCGTTCCGGGCCTCGTCGCTTTGCGAAGTGTCTAACGATCTCGTTGCCGTCGTCCTAGTCAAACAAACTCGGCATGTCGTTTTCTTTCATGAGGGCACCGGCAGAGGGGAGACTCTGCGCGGTGAACTTCTCTGCCGAGACGCCGGCGCCAAGGATTTCCTCGGTCGTGCCGACGGTGGTGACCGAGCGACCCTTCTTGGCGGTAAAGGCCTGGACGCCCTGCGTGTTGGTGGTCGTCTTGGTCTTGAGCAGCGACGTGTTGAAGTTCATCAGGCGATAGTCGCTCGAGACCAGCGCGATGTCGCGATCCTCCTTGAGCACCTGGGCATACAGCAGCTTGGCTCCGCCGTAGATGGCGTTCTTAAGGCGCTTGCGGTTGGTCTTGGTAACGTATCCAGAAAGCGCGACGCGCACCACGCGGCCGTTCTCAAAGACAAACAGCACGTCGGCCTTGTAGTCCTCGGGGTCGATGACCCAGATCACGCTCTCGTCGGGTTCCATCTCGAGGTCGGTGGGCAGATACGAGCCCAGCTGGGCCGACTTGGTGTCCTCAAACGCCGCAACCTTGCACTTGTACACCTGGCTCTTGTTGGTAAACACGAGCAGCTCGTGCGTATTGGAGGACGGGAACTCGATAAAGGGCTTGTCGCCGTCCTTGTATTTGAGCGTCGCAGCCTTCTTGAGCACGCGGTCGGTCATCTTTTTGAGATAGCCCTCGCGCGAGAGCATGATGGTCACCGGGTACTCCTCGACCTCGGGCTCCAGGCTTACCTCGATGACCTCGTGGGGCTCGATCCTGCCCGTGCGGCGCGGCATCACGTACTTTTTGTTGACCGCGGCCAGCTCGTCGCTGATGACCTTCTTGATGTTCTCCTCGCTCGAGAGGATCTCCTCAAGCTCGGCAATCTCACCCTCGAGCTTAGCGATGTCCTTGGTGCGGTTGAGGATGTACTCCTCGTTGATGTTGCGGAGCTTAAGCTCGGCAACAAACTCGGCCTGGGTCTCGTCGATGTCGAAACCCTTCATAAGGTTGGGCACGACCTCGGCCTCAAGCTTGGTGCCACGGATGATGGCGATCGCCTTGTCGATGTCGAGCAGAATCGCCTCAAGACCGTGCAGCAGGTGCAGGCGTTCGGACTTTTTGCCCAAGTCAAAGTTAATGCGGCGACGCGTGGACTCAATACGCCACTTGACCCACTCGTGCAGGATCTGGCGTACGCCCATAACGCGGGGATAGCCGTCGACCAGCACGTTAAAGTTGCATGAGAACGAATCCTGCAGCGTAGTCGAGCGATAAAGCTTCGCCATGAGCTTGTCGGGGTCGACACCGCGCTTAAGATCGATGGCGATACGCAGGCCCGAGAGGTCGGTCTCGTCGCGGATGTCAGCGATCTCCTTGACCTTGCCCTCTTTGGAGAGCTTGACGATGCGATCGATGATGACATCGGTCTTGGTGGTGTAGGGGATCTCGTAGACCTCGATAATGCGCTCTTCGGGAATCCAGCGCCAGCGGGAGCGGATCTGGAAGCTGCCAAGGCCGGTCTCGATAATCTTTTCCATCTCCTCGCGGCGGTAGATAATCTCACCGCCGGTCGAGAAGTCGGGCATGGGCATGTACTCGAGCAGATCGCAGTTGGGATCCTGCAGGTAGTGCATGGTGGCGGTGCAGACCTCGTTGAGGTTGAAGCCGCAGATGTCAGACGCCATGGCGACGCCGATGCCCTTGTTGGCCGAGACAAGGATGTTGGGGAACGTGGTGGGCAACAGGCGCGGCTCCTTCATGGCGCCGTCGTAGCTGTCGACAAAGTCGACCGGGTCCTTGTCGATGTCCTTGAAGATCTCGGCACTGATGGGGGAGAGCTTGGCCTCGGTGTAACGTGAGGCGGCGTAGCTCAGGTCACCCGAATAGTACTTGCCAAAGTTGCCCTTCGACTCCACGAAGGGGGCGAGCAGCGCCTCGTTGCCGGTGGCCAGGCGCACCATCGTCTCGTAGATCGCGGCGTCGCCGTGCGGGTTGAGCTTCATGGTTTGGCCCACGATGTTAGCGCTCTTCTGGCGCTCACCTTTGAGCAAGCCCATCTTGTACATGGTGTAGAGCAGCTTGCGGTGCGAGGGCTTAAAGCCGTCGATCTCGGGGAACGCACGCGAGACGTTGACGCTCATGGCGTAGGGCATGTAGTTGACCTCGAGCGTCTGCGTGATCGGCTGATTGGTGACCTCGGAGTGCAGGCCGATGACGTTCTCGGCGTTGACCTGCTTTTTCTTTGGCTGGTTCTTCGTCTTCTTCTTTGCCACGATTTCCTCTTGAACTTCTTATGGGCCGTCGTTATCGATTTGCTGCTACTGCAGGTCCAGCTGGTCCAGGTATTCCTTGCCGTGCTCCGAGATATGGCGCTTGCGGCCCGCCTCGTCGCTGCCCAGCAGAAGGTTGAACATGGTCTCCATCTTGGTGACGTCTTCGGACTCCACCTTGATCAGACGACGCGTCTCGGGGTTCATGGTGGTGAGCCACATCATGTCCGGGTCGTTCTCACCAAGACCCTTGGAGCGGTTGATGGAGCACTTCTGGTCGCCGATCTCCTTAAGAATGCCGTTCTTCTCGAGCTCGGTGTAGGCAAAGTAGGTCTTTTCTTTGCAGTTGATCTCGTAGAGCGGCGACTCGGCGATATATACGTAGCCTTCGTCGATAAGCGTGGGCACCAGGCGATAGAGCATGGTGAGCACGAGCGTACGGATGTGATAACCGTCGACGTCGGCGTCCGTACAGATGATGACCTTGTTCCAGTTGAGGTTGTCCAAGTCGAAGGCGCCCAGGTTCTTGATGCGCTTGTCCTTGATCTCCACGCCGCAGCCCAGCACGCGCATGAGGTCCATGATGATGTCGGACTTAAAGATGCGCGGATAGTCCTCCTTTAGGCAGTTGAGGATTTTGCCTCGGACGGGCATAACGCCCTGGAACTCGGCATCGCGCGAGGTGCGAATGGCGCCTGCTGCCGAGTCGCCCTCTACGATGTAGAGCTCGCGACGGCTCTTATCCTTGGAGCGGCAGTCGATGAATTTCTGCACGCGGTTGGCCATGTCGGTCTTCTGCTGCAGGTTGGTCTTGATGCTCTGGCGCGTCTTCTCGGCATTCTCGCGCGAGCGCTTGTTGATGAGCACCTGCTCCATGATCTTGTTGGCGGCATCTTTGTTCTCGATCAAGTAGGTCGAGAGGCGCTCCTTAAAGAATGCCGTCATGGCCTGCTGGATAAAGCGGTTATTGATGGCCTTCTTGGTCTGGTTTTCGTAGGACGTCTGGGTGGAGAAGCAGTTGGTCACCAGCACCAGGCAGTCCTGGACGTCCTGCCACTTAATGCCGCTCTCGTTTTTGTTGTATTTGCCCTGTTGCTTAATGTAGGCATCGATGGCGCTGGTGAGGGCACTGCGGGCCGCCTTTTCGGGTGAGCCGCCGTTCTCGAGCCAGGAGGAGTTGTGGTAGTACTCCTGCATCGTGAAAGTGCGCGAGAAGCACATGCAAGCAGTGATTTTTACGTTGTAATCGGGCAGATCCTCGCGATCGCGACCGCGACGGTCGGCTTCGATAAAGAAGGGCTCGGTAAGGTAGTCGGTACCGACCTTCTCGAGCACGTAGTCCTCGATGCCCTTGGGATAGCAGAAGTCCTCTTCGGAAAACTCGCCGTCGTCGCCCTCGATGCGCAGCCGGAAGGTCACGTTGGCGTTGACCACGGCCTGGCGGCGCATGGTCTCGCGATACCAATCGTGGGGGATGCTGATGGAGGTAAAGACCTCAAGATCGGGGCGCCACTTGATGGTGGTGCCGGTGCGGTCCTCGTCGCTGGGCTCAACCTCGAGTGCTTTCTTTTTGGCGCCGACGACCTTGCCCTTCTTAAAGTGCAGGGAGTACTTGTTACCGTCGCGCCAAACCGTGACGTCCATGTACTCGGAGGCGTACTGGGTTGCGCACGAGCCCAGGCCGTTGGTGCCGAGCGAGAAGTCGTAGTCGCCGCCCTGGTTGTTGTTGTACTTGCCGCCGGCGTAAAGCTCGCAAAAGACGAGTTCCCAGTTAAAGCGCTTCTCGGAGGGGTTCCAGTCAAGCGGGCAGCCGCGGCCGTTGTCCTCCACCTGAATGGAGCCATCGCGAAAGGCGGTAAGGGTGATGAGCTTGCCGTAGCCCTGGCGCGCCTCGTCAACGGCGTTGGACAGGATCTCGAAGGCGGCATGCGCGCAGCCGTCGAGCCCGTCCGAGCCAAAGATGACGGCGGGGCGCAGGCGTACGCGCTCCTCGTCCTTGAGCTGACGAATACTGTCGTTACCATAGTTTGCGGTGTTTTTTGCCATGCTCGCTCTCTCGATGCTCCTTTGCTGCGTTTTAGTCATATAGATAGTCAAGGTAGCATAGCCCAGCCCTTGGGCGATTCCAACCAACACGAAATCCATCGAACAATCGTTCGGAGTTCGATGAGGATTAGTTTACTCGCACAAAACCGAGTCGGTATTGTGCGAGTAAGTTTGAATAGCGAACCGAAGTTGTAATGTCCGCATAGCGATGACGAATGAGCCGAGTCGGCGTCTCTCACAAAAGTAACTAGGAGCTAGCGGGGCCTATCCGAATTGACCTCATTGGCGGTATCGGCTTCGAGCGCCGTGCGGCGGGTGCTGTAGGCGACGAGGCCGGCGCCTGCCGCGGCGAGTGCTGCAGCGGCTGCCGTAAGGGGAGCGCATGTATCGCCCGTGCCCGCAAGCGCGCCCGCTTTTCCGGGGCGCTTGCTATTGCTGTGGTCCTTGCCGCTGCTGGAGCTGCTTCCGCCGGAGCCGCCGCCCTTGTCAGTACCGCCGCCACTCGAGCCGCCACCGTCGTCCGCCGTCATCGGTGCATCGTGAAGCCCCGTCGTATCCGCGCTGTCGCATACGCCGACCTGAACTTCTGAGCGTTCGCATGCCGCGTCGGGCACATGAAGCTCGTGCAGTACGGCACCCAGCGCCGAGTTTGCACCCGGCCGAATTTCCTCGAGCGTTACGGGATCGAGCGCCACCAGATTATGCGCCTTCGCATACAGCGTTACGCGTTTGCCCACTTCGTCGCTCCAGCTCTCGGGGATGGCAAAGCTCATGCGGAACTGTGCCGTGCAACCCGGTGCCAGCACGGCGTTGCCGTTGTCGGCTACCAGCGGGTGCGTTGCAAAACGTGCGCCCAGCGTCTCGAGCGCGTACTTCACGTGTGCCATGTCTTTGGCCGAAGCATCCTCGGCAAGCTCTGGATCGTAGATCGAAACCATGCGTGCGTTCAGTCCGAATCCGATGGATGCGCTGGAGAACGGCTGGCTGGAGCCCTCTCGGTACAGATCGATCGTGCCGGCGGTCAGCAAGGTGTTGCCGTCGTTTCGCACCGTGACCATGAAGGATTCGCCTGCTGCTCCGGGTACCACCGCGCCCGAGGTAGCGACCGCGCCCGTCGGAGTGGCACACGCCACCAAGGGCACTTCGATGCCGTGCAGCTCTGCCTCGCTCTTCTCCGCGCTCACAATGTGCGTGGCGAGTGCGGAGAGCATGCCTCCCGACGTCAAAAATGTCGTTATCTGATCGACGGGATGGTCCAGCTCGCACATCACGAACGGCTCCGTGAACAGATCGCCTGCCAAGGTGCTGGCGAAGATGCGGAAGTGCTTGCCCATCACTGCTACCGGGTTGCCTTCTTCGTCGTAGGTTTGTCCCACCTTGCCATCGGTGTTCTCTACATAGAGCACGCACCTGCCGTTGTTGCTTACGCTAAACGATGCCGGGCCACAGCCTGCGGCACCCACGGGCTGCGTTGCAAATGCCGATGCGCCTCGCGTCCAAGTAATATGCTGCAGTTGCTCGTTGACGGTTGCCAAAAAGCCCGAATGTTGTGGCCATGGCACCGCATGAGGTACCGTGGCGTCTGGTGACATAACGTCCCAGCACGCAATGGACTGGCCGATCACGGCGTACGATGCGCAGCCGCAACCGTCTGCGGTCTCGTACGCAACGGACACCACCATTTTGCCGTTGATATTCTCGGGCTTGCCCAGCTCGATACTCGACGGTGCTTGCGGAAAGCGGAGGACCTGACGGAACGTGAGACTGTCGCCCAAATCATCCGACCACAAGGTAAAACATTCCAGCGCAACCTCGGCCTCGCTGCCGAGCGCCTTTTCTGCGGTGGTTCCGCGGCGGTGGAGGTAGGCACCCGACAGGCGCCCGTCGACGAGCGTCTTGCCCACCGTGATACGCGGGCACTGCAGACAATGGTAGCCATCCTCCTGAAGGCGGCCGCGCGAGATGCTGCGCCACGACGTATACGACACCACGCGAACTTCGCTATTACTTATGCGCAGGCGCACGACGGACAGTATGCCGGCTGTGCTTGCCGTATCGAAAAGGGTGTTGTCACCGGCGGGGCGCTCGCCCGAGATCAGCAGCACGTAGGCGTCCTGGTTTCCTCTTCCGTCCGTATATTCCACCACGTCGAAGTCGTAATCGAATATGCCGTCGCGCTCCACGTCGCCCTCGCCAAACCCAAGGGGAAAGTCCACGGGAGTGGGAGCGGACCACGTGCCGTTTGCCTTTGTGTGCACCACCAGGCGCGAGCGGCCATTGTCGCCGTAGCGCACCGAGGCGATACGGAACAGACATTCTACGCCGGCAATCATTGCCAGCTTCATGTGGGCTTCGCTGAGCACGCCAGCAAACAGCACGTTGTCGCTCGAGGGTTTTATGCCGCCACGCTCGTCCTCCGATACACCAGCAGAATTGGCGTTGGGGTCCGCAGCGGCGTCCTTCGCCTGCCCGATATAGGTGTACTCATACATCGGCGCGGCGTTTTCTATCAGTGTATGGACGAAATGCTCGATCTGTCCCGTGTCGTCGCTTTCTGCATCCGCCTCGAGCTCAATGCGCGTGACCGCTTGATCCCAATCGCGCACGACAGGCGCGACGTTTACGGCAGTGGCCTTAACCTCGGCGCGTGCGAGCAGCTCGGCGTTGGTGACGATGGTGGCCGATGCGATAAATTGCGGCACGCCGCCTGCCTCGGCGTTGCCGGCCGTGCCGAAGCGGGCATCCAACGTGTAAGGCGTATCTCCACCCAATGCGAGCTCAGAGCGCTGGAGCACATACTGGTTGCCATTGTTCACCGACATATTCCACGAATCGAGGAGTGTGGGCCACGACCCCGACCAAGCCTTGGTGGTCCACTTGAACATTACGAACTGGAGTATCACATCGACATCGACGTCTGCACCTACGCGCAGTCGCGGAAGCTGGTGTCCATCTGCCTTCTCGTACCCAATGAACAGCGTGAGGGATGCGGCGCCGCGCACGGCAGACGAAGCGACGCCTGCAACGCCGGCGCCAAAGGTGACGGCAAGCCCGATCTGGATGGTGAACGAGCCCGAGGTGTTTGAATAGTCGAGCGAAATGTTTTTAAAAAACGCCGCGCCGCTGCCGTGCGTGTGGGCACCCACGGCGAGCGCCAGCTTCGCCAGCACCCAGGGGTTGACGTTTAGGAAAAACGGCACCGGTCCTAGGGTAAACTGCTCGGTCCAATTGAGGTCGGTTCTTACCTGGAAGAGGGCCTTAATATTGCCAAATGCGGGGTCGTTGTTGTCACCCCAGGTTTTGCCCACCCAGTCGTAGGCGAGCGATCCGTACAGCTGTGTGGCGATATCCATCGTAAAACGCGGCGTGCAGTGGTGACGAAGCAGCTTAGTGTTCCTTGGATCGGTGCCCGAACCGGCACTCATACTTTTGTACTGATTCCACTTCCCCTCCATCTCGTCGAGGTAGCGGTTTGCCTGCTTGGCGCCCGACTCGCGCGGTGACTTCTTCCAGTACTCCGGATCCGGATTGCCCGAATCGTTCATGTAGCCGACCGGTTTGTATCCTCCGCCAAACAGCACGTATCCGGCAAAAGAGAAATTGAACAAAATGGGGAACGAGGGCATCCAGCACGTGAACTTATTGCCGCCGATTCCGGGAAACGCCGCCGGGAAATCAAACGGAGTAATCTCTTGGTCCATGGTGGTGGGGACGATAGTGGTCGAGCCCGATTCTGCCTTTGCGGCCGGCGCGGTGACAACGGCCATGTGGGAGGAGAGTGTATAGGTCTTGCCCTGATAGTCGAGGACAAAGCGCAGCTTGCATCCTTCCTCCAGAAGGCCCGAAGCTGCATCGAGGAACGTGTCTTCGAGTGTGAACGTTGCCAGATTGTCCGAACCCGATGCACTGGCCTTGACTTGGCCAATTTGCGTGACGGTTTCGGATGAGCTGCTCGTGGCGGGCATTACCTTGTTGATGCACAGCGTTGCCTGTCCACCCTGTGGCAGATGTGCCTGCACGGTAAAGGCGTGCGTGTCGGGTTGGTCGTTTCCGGCGTCGTCCTTCGGCAGTGCCATGAACGTGGCGTCGGCGTACTGGATGTCCCACTCGTCGAACGTAAGCTGGCGAAAGTACGGCTCACCGTCGGAAAGCGGACGTGTGGGCGCGGTAATGGCGGTGCCGCCCTGGATGCGCGTGAGGGGGATCTCGACATCACGGTAGCCCGCCATGCTGATGGAGATGCCACCGTTAAAGTCGTACGCGTCGAGAAGCGTTGCCTGGTCCACGTAGCCTTCCGAAAGCGGCGCGACCTCAAAGATGGCCGTGCCCTCGTCGTCGGTAGTGGCGGAGATCTGCTTGCCCGCGGCATAACGCGACGCGAGCGTGACCTGGGCTCCCTTGATGGGCATATTCTTGTTGGCGACGTCGACCACGACCACACCAAACATGGTGCGTGAGAGAACGAGCACCTTGAAGGGGTCTTCTTCGTCGGCATAGGCCTCGGTGGGGGCGAATGGCAGTATGAAGGCGTTTGCGCTGCTCGGCACGCGAGGCAGCATGATGCCTGCCAGCGAGGATGCTCCGGCGATAAGTAGCGAACGACGATCAAGCATTCTGGGCTCCCATCCCGCAAATAACGGAGGAAATAATCCTATTTTGCGAGGAGGTGCCCCGTGGCGGTAGTGCCGTTCACGGGTCAAAATGTCCAAATTGATCGAGCGAAGCGCCGGGTTCCAGAACGCGTTCGATGCGCTTGGCAGCCCGGTCGCTAACGCAACATATGCGCGACCAGCTCGGCGCGAGTTCCGATACCAAGCTTGGCATACACTCCTGATAGGCGGTTTTTAACAGTGCCCGGCGATACTTCCATGTGGCGTGCGATTTCGGCGTTGGTCCATCCGCGGCAGGCGAGCATGGCCATGGTGAACTCCGTGGTCGTTAAATCGTCGGCCACGTCCTCGCCCGAATCGGGGTTGTGGATGCGCCGCCAGCCGTAGCTGAATCGATACGTAATCTCGATGATGCGTGCGAAATCGTCAGGGTATTGCGCTTTTAGGCACACCTCGATGAGCCCCTGTAAAAGGCCGTGGTGCGCGCCAATGAGCTCGATAAGGCCGTCGGGGCGCGCAATGTCCCAAGTGGCTCCGAAATGTGCCTTTGCGGCGTCGATGTCCTTGAGGCTCATGCATGCCATGGAAGCCGCCAGGTGCAGGAACAGTTCCGAGATGGGATAGCTTCCCTGTTTCATGATCAGGGCATTTTCCACCATGCCCAGGCTGCGGCCGTATTCGCCGCGCAGATACAAGGCGTGCGCCATCACGTAGCTGGCGAACAGGCGCAGGCCTTCGGGCAAATGCGCCGCAAGCGGATAAAACTCTTCGGCGGAATACGGGGAAGGCAAGTGCAGCAGGACGCTCGCGGCCGAGGCGAACAGGATATGCATGGCGTGGACGGCAGGCGATTCCTCGTCGGCCGGCGTATCGAGGATGCCAGTAAGGCACCGGCGGGCATCGGCGATACGGTTGAGCGACAGACTGGCGTATCCGCAGATAAAGCATGCGGAATAGCGCAGTGCGGGGTCGGTGGCGTCAAGATAAGGGCGCGCCGTCTTGGCAGCGAGGGTGGCCTGTCCGCGAAAGTACAGCGCTTCTGCCGTGGCAATGGCGCGCGAATCGGGGTCGGAAATGCCTGCAACCGCAGCGTCAATCTGCCCCGGCACAAAGGCGGTGCACATCAACGGCATGGGAACGCATGGGTAGCCATCGCAGTCCATCTTCCATCTCCCAACAGCTGGCAACAATAGCAGCAATTGTACTCCTGTTACTCGGGACTGGAATTTGCGGGTATGGCATACGATTACGCAGAACGTATAAAGGAAGAGTCTATTGGCGATGCTGCCAAGGTGGCTACCGAAGCCTAGCTGACCTCGACAATAGGAAAAATTGCCACCCCTGCAAAAAGCTTTGTCGCAGCGATGGGAAACACATCTTCTTCTGCATATAATGAGGTCATATGACGGTGCGTCTGCATACGAGCGACGCATTTCCATCGAACCGAAAAGGAGCTTTGCATGGATTCCAACAAGCGTCCCGACGACATGGTGCGTATCACCACTTCCGAACTTGCCCAGGTGTTCATCGATGAGCAGGTCGCTGCAATCCGCGAGCAGATCGGCGACAAGAAGGTCCTGCTGGCCCTTTCCGGTGGTGTCGACAGTTCGGTTGTCGCGGCCCTGCTCATCAAGGCCATCGGCAAGCAGCTTATCTGCGTGCACGTGAACCACGGCCTGATGCGTAAGGGCGAGAGCGAGCAAGTCGTCGACGTCTTCAAGAACCAGATGGACGCCAACCTGGTCTATGTGGACGCGACCGATCGCTTCTTGGATAAGCTCGTGGACGTCGAGGAGCCCGAGGCCAAGCGCAAAATCATCGGCGCCGAGTTCATTCGCGTGTTCGAGGAGGAGGCCCGCAAGGTTGGCGACGAGGTCAGCTTCCTCGCCCAGGGAACCATCTACCCCGACATCCTGGAGTCCCAGGATGGCGTGAAGGCCCACCACAACGTGGGTGGCCTGCCCGAGGACCTGCAGTTTGAGCTTTGCGAGCCCGTCAAGCTGCTGTACAAGGACGAGGTCCGCGTCGTGGGCCGCGAGCTCGGTCTGCCCGAGAACATGGTCGAGCGTCAGCCGTTCCCCGGTCCCGGCCTGGGCGTCCGCTGCCTTGGTGCCATCACCCGCGACCGTCTTGAGGCGCTGCGCGAAGCCGACGCCATCGTGCGCGAGGAGATCGACAAGGCAGGTCTGACCATCTGGCAGTACTTCGCCGTGGTGCCCGACTTCCGTGCCACCGGCGTGCGCGAGGGCAAGCGCGCCTACGACTGGCCCTGCATCATCCGCTGCATCAACACCGTCGACGTGATGACCGCCGAGGTGCCTGAGCTCGACTGGGCACTGCTCAAGCGTATTACCGCTCGCATCACAGCCGAGGTTCCCGGCATCTGCCGTGTGTGCTACGACCTCACGCCCAAGCCCGTCGGCACCGTTGAGTGGGAGTAAGCTTTTTGGGCTGCTTTGATCATAGTTCCATGAATGGGGAGGCCTCGCGCGATTGCGCGGGGCCTTCTTTTTCGAAAAGAGCTGCCGTCGTGGTGTTGCCACTGTCCATCGTGCTTGCCATCGCCTCTGGTGTTGCTCCTGAGCAGGGCTGGTTTGCGACGAGAACTAGCAGGGCTTGTTGGCGGCACGAGCGAAGCAGGTTGTTTCGCATTGAGCGCGCCGGGCAGAAGAAGGCCATAATGGAGCGTGCGCACAATTTGTTTTAGAGGAGGATGCCGCATGGCAAAAGACGAACAAACAGGCTGGATTGTTGAGATGCTCATGGCCAGTGTGTCGGTGGCGCCCGCGGCTCTTTTGGAAGAGGTTATGGCAGATGAGCGCTGCGTGGCTTTTGGCCCCATCCACCATTTTATTGTGGGCGCGGTGCTGCTTGCGTGCTGGCGCAACGCCGAAGCATCTGGGGAGCGAGATACGATGCTCAAAGACGATCTTGCCGATTTGATGTCTCGTTCGGATTGCGTGCCGGGGGCAACGTGTGCCCGCTGGGGCATGTGCGGGGCAGCTGCGTCTGCGGGCATGGCATATGCAATCGTGCGCGGCAATGCGCCGCTGCGCAGTGAAGGCTGGCAGGAGGGGCAGCTTATGGTTTCGGAGCTGCTTGCCGCCATCGCGCGCTCGGGAAGCCCACGGTGCTGCAAGCGAGATGCGCGCGTGGCGATTCGTGAGGCCGTTTCGTTTTTTAATGCGCTCGGCGGACCACAGCTTAAAGCATGGGAGAAGACGCCAGCCTGCGATAGCTATGCGGCCAATACAGTGTGCATGGGCGAAAAGTGCCCGTATCATCCGTCCTTTATCATCCAATAGGGAACCGGGTGCCCCAATAAGGGTTGGGCAGATGTGATAAAATGACAGTTCCCTTGTAACATTATCGACGGTATGCGCGGGATGGCGCGCCACGCGGCGTGCCGTCCCGTTCGTTTTTTGGTGCGGTTTGTTACATTCCTCACTGGCGCCGGTAAAAAATGGGGATAGAGTAGGACAAACGCGTCGAATACGAACGGCGGGGGAGAGCGGGCAAGGTGCCTGCGCAGGAGAGGTTGCCGTCCATGCTGGAGCTCAAAGGAATTTGCAAAAGGTACGTTACGCAGTCGTTTACGCAGGTGGCGCTCGACAGCGTGAGCCTGTCTTTTCGGGATAACGAGTTCGTGGCCATTCTGGGGCCCTCGGGTTCGGGTAAGACCACGATGCTCAACGTTATCGGCGGACTCGACCACTTTGACTCGGGTGACCTGCTGATCGACGGTATTTCGACCAAGGACTTTCACGATCGCGATTGGGATGCCTATCGCAACAACCGCATCGGCTTTGTGTTCCAAAGCTATAACCTCATTCCGCATCAGACCATTTTGGAAAACGTGGAGCTGGCGCTTGCGCTCACGGGCGTGGGGCACGCCGAGCGCCGCCAGCGTGCGCGCAAGGCGCTCGAGGCCGTTGGTCTGGGCGAGCACGTGAACAAGCGCCCGAGTCAGCTTTCGGGTGGACAGATGCAGCGCGTGGCCATCGCCCGCGCCCTGATTAATGATCCCGAGATTGTGTTGGCAGACGAGCCGACCGGCGCTTTGGATTCCACAACGTCCGTGCAGGTCATGGACTTGCTCAAGGACGTCGCGCGCGACCGTCTGGTTATCATGGTCACGCATAATCCCGATTTGGCGTACGAGTACGCCACGCGCATCGTCAACCTGGCGGACGGCAAGATTACCGACGATTCTGATCCTTTCGATGTCGCTGACGCCACGCGCCGCGAGGCCAAGCCTACGCGCAAAACCTCGATGAGCTTTGTGACGGCGCTGGGGCTTTCTGCCCGAAACCTTATGACCAAGAAGGGCCGTACGGCCATGACGGCCTTTGCGGGCTCGATTGGCATTATTGGCATCGCGGCGATTTTGGCGCTGTCCAATGGCGTAAACGGCTACATCAAAAAGGTCGAGGAGGATACGCTTTCGAGCTACCCGCTTACCATTTCCAAGCAGGATTACGACCTGTCGTCCATGATGGGCGAACAGGGGGCCACGGATGACGATACGTCCAAGAACGAGGGTTCGTCCGACGACGGCACCGACGGCAAGGCTCAGGGAACCAAAAAGATTCCCGTGGTCACGGCCGTAAAGGATATGTTTGCAAGTGTTAAGTCCAACGATATGACGAGCTTTAAGGCATGGCTCGATGCCGGCGGCGACGGTATCGACAAAGAGGTCAACGCCATCCAGTACGGTTACGGCGTGACGCCGGTTGTCTATCGTGCCGGCAAGGGCGATGAGAAGCCTGTCCGGCTGGTGCCCAACGCTATGACCGAGGCCATGAGCGGTGGTGCGAGCTCGGCGGCAACGGTGAGCATGGAATCCATGGGGACCTCGGTCTTTAACGAGATGATCGACGACCAGAGTTTGCTCGACAGCCAGTACGATGTTGTCGCCGGCCATTGGCCTACGTCTGCTCACGAAGCCGTAATGGTGCTTTCGAGCCGTGGAACGGTGGGCGACTATACGCTTTACAGCATCGGTGCGCTGGATATCGATGAGCTCAACGACCTGGTGAACAGTGCCATGGCCGCCGACGGTAAGATTGAGACGCCTGAGAGCGGCGTCGACTTTACTTACGACGATGCGCTGTCCACGACGTTTAAGGTGTTGTCGCCGGCCGATGCTTATCGCAAAAACGAAGAGACCGGCATGTGGACTGACATGTCCGGCGACGCCGACTTTATGACGGCCAAGGTTGCCGACGGTATTGACGTGCACATTGTGGGCGTGGTGCGACCTAACGAGACGGCCAATGCGAGCGCGTTGTCTCCGGGCATTGCCTATACGCATGCGTTGACTCGCCAGCTTATGGAGCGCGCCGCCGATTCGCAGATCGTGCAAGAGCAACTTGCCCACCCCGAGACGGATGTCTTTACGGGCAAAACTTTCGACGAACTGCAAGGCGAGGCCAAGCAAGGCGTGGATCTGGGCAGTATGTTCAGCGTGGACGAGGCGGCGCTCAAGAGCGCGTTCTCGTTCGATGCGTCTGCACTCTCGGGTGCTGCCGGTGGCATGGATCTTTCGGGCATCGATTTGTCGGGCCTGGATATTGACCTTTCGGGCGTTGGCAAAGACATCGACTTAAGCGACATCATGGCCAAAGCGCCGACCCCCGATTTTTCGGGCATCTTTGACGGTCTGGAGCTCACGCCCGAGCAAATGCAACAGGTGGGAACGCTTGCCAACCAACTATTTGAGGGCTTTTTGCAGTCTGATCAGTTTAGGGCGCTGTCACCCGAAGATCTCAAAGACGCGTCAAAGCTTGCTGCCGCATTCTCGACGTATCTCGAGAACGATGTTGTGGCGCAGCAGTGCCTGGCACAGCTCAAGGCGCTCGGCGGCGATGCCCTGGCCGAGCGCCTGCAACAGGCGATGACCGACTATGTCCAAAAGCAGTTGGCTCCGTATCTGCAGCAGGCTATGGATCAGGTGATGAAGGCGATCGGCGAGCAGGTGGCAACGACCGTGTCGACCCAGCTTAAGGCCGGCGCGGCAGGGCTCATGGACCAGATGGTGACGCAGATGTCTTCGAGTTTTGCCAACCTGGCGAGCGCCATGCGCGTGGATGCGAGCGCCTTTGCTCGTGCCATCCACTTCAACATGGACGCCGAGGACCTGAGCTCGCTCATGATGAGCTATGCCAAGGCGTCGAAGCTCACCTACGACAACAATCTGACCACGTTGGGCTACGCGGATGAAGCGGATCCCATCTCGGTCAAGATTTTCCCGCGCGACTTTGAGGCCAAGGAGCGCGTACTCGACCATATCGATGCGTACAACAAGCAGGTCAAAGCCGCCGGCCACGACGAGCAGGCAATCTCGTACACCGACTACATGGGCATCATCATGGGCTCGGTGACCGACATCGTGAATACCATCAGCTTGGTGCTCATCGCGTTCGTGAGCATCAGCCTGGTCGTGAGCTCCATCATGATCGGCATCATCACCTACATCAGCGTGCTGGAGCGCAAAAAGGAGATTGGCATCCTGCGCGCGATCGGCGCGTCGAAGCGCAACGTGGCAAACGTGTTCAACGCCGAGACCTTTATCGAGGGCCTCATCGCCGGTGTCTTTGCCATTGTCGTTGTGGTGCTCGTGAGTTTTCCGGTTAATGCCTGGGCGCTTGCTGCTAAACAGGTACCCAATCTGATGAGCCTGCCCGTGCAGGATGCGCTGGCGCTCATTGCAATTTCGGTGCTGCTGACGGTCGTTGCCGGCCTGCTGCCGGCCCGCAGTGCATCCAAGAAAGACCCCGTAGAAGCCCTGCGCTCCGAATAATGTGACAAAGGGACTGTCCCTTTGTCACATTGAGTGACATGTAAATCGAGGTCTAATACTTTTCCCGAGAAGTGAACGAGTCAAAATGGACCCCCGAAGCATCGACACTTATTGAAGGCGGTTTCCTGCGGTTTTGCCAGCCAAATCCTGCGGGTTTGGCGTCTAAAAATGTCGATGCTTCAGGGGTCCAAATATAGCCGTTCACTTCTCGGGAAAAGTATTAGACCTTGAGATATAGACGGCGTTTGCGAGCATCAATTAGAGCGTAAGTTGCTAGTCCTCCTTTGCGGAGAGCATGAGGCTAATTTCCGGATGGGTGTACTTGTCGAACTCTTCTTTGGGCTCGGTGTCAAAGGTGTAGTACGACTTGATAGATTCGTCCTCCGTCTTGATGCTGATTTCTTCATATAGGGATCCGGCTAAAAATGCCTGTTTAAATTCATCCGACAGGCTGCATGGCGTGAGGAGGCCCGGTGTGGCAACGGAAATGTCCAACCCGTTGACCGGGGGGCGCATAGTGTCGCGATATCCTGCTCGCTGCAGGCGAGGTTGTATGCAAGGCTTGCCTCGGGGTCGATCTGACTGGTGTAATCGACGTCCGTGAGCATGCCATCTGCATCGAAAGAAAGGTAGACATAGGCTGCTTGAGCGCCGAGGTCATTATCACGCAGATAGCCGATAATGCGGTAGCCGTAGTCGTGATACGACTCATATGGGTCGTCTGCCGCGACGCGTTTGCACACGGGCTCCAAGGCATCTTGCGCGGCGAGCACGCCGGCGACCTCCGCGGAGCGGTCTTTGTTGGTTTGGGCTACCGCAAGCCTGCTCTGTAGCTCCTTCCACTGTTTGCCCTGCATTCCAAAGCGCGGCGCAAGAGCGCAATAGCAAAAGATGACGAGTTCGATTGCGGTGAGTGCAATGACGGTATATATGCCCGCGGATTGGAATTCCTTTTGGTGGAACGCGATATCGTTGATCATTTGGAGCGGCAACATCAACAGGCATGCTGCGAACGACATGACGAGTGCGGTCGCTGCGATCTTGGGGTACGTGCAGTACCGCTGGATGCGTTTCTTTTCTTGTTCGGTGAGCTGCTGCATGGGGCCTCGACTCTCATCGTTTTTCGAGGGCGATGCGCATACGCTCTTGAGTATATGAGTGGAGGGTGTCTGTTGTTCAGACATGGCGGTCAGCAGCGTGCTGTTGGTGATCGATTGATCGCGAACGTCCTCTTTTGGACAAGGAAAAAGTGGCGAGTGAGGGAGCTGCTGTGGGGCGGCCCTGCTTGCTGTTTGTGGGCGCCATTCACCTTCGTTGCACAGGGATGGTCGGAGGGCTGGTTGGTGTCAAGCAACCGTCTCCGCCTTGTGGGCCGCCTCAAGGACAAGGCATAATGCATGTGACAAAGGGGCAGTCCCTTTGCCGCATTGATCTGAGGGTAGATGTTGATGATTCTATCGTTGGCCCCCATGGAGGGGATTACCGGGCATGTGTTCCGTCGCGTGCATGCGGAGTGCTTCGGTGCGCTCGACTGCTATTACACGCCGTTTTTGCCGCCGCCGCGGGTGGGCAACCGCTTTGGCGGCAAGGCGTTTAAGGAAATCGATCCGGCTAACAACCAAGGGCTTAACGTGGTGCCTCAGCTGATGTCCAAGAACGCGGATGAGTTTGTGTGGGCGGCGCGCGTGCTCGCCGACATGGGCTACCGCGAGGTTAATCTCAACCTTGGCTGCCCCTCGGGTACGGTTGTTGCCAAGGGTAAAGGATCGGGCTTCTTGCGCAACCTCGATGGGCTCGAGGTGTTCTTGCTTGATGTGTGCGAGCGATCGCCCTTGCCGGTGTCGGTAAAAAGCAGGCTGGGGCTGGAGAGCGACGACGAATACGAGCGCGTGCTTGACCTGTACTGTCGCATGCCGTTGGCAGAACTGATCGTGCATCCGCGCGTACAGAAGGATCGCTATACGGGCTCGCCGCGCAAAGGGTTTTATGGCGAGACGTTGGAGCGGGCACCGTTTCCGGTGGCATACAACGGCGATATTTTTGATCTTGAGGACATGGATGCGCTGGTGGAGGCCTATCCCGGTACACGCCATGTGATGCTGGGGCGTGGCTTGCTTGCGAACCCCGCGCTGGCTCGCATGGTCAAGGGTGGCCCTGCTGCCACGGCAGCCGAACTGCAGCGCTTCCACGACACGCTGTTTGCGGCATATGCAGAAGAGATTGGCGGCAACGCGGTCTTTCGCATGAAGGAGTGGTGGTTCTACGCTAAATGCGCCTTCGCCGATCCTGCTACCGTTCACAAGCTCGTACGCAAGACTAAAAAGGTCGACGAATACCGCGCCGCCGTCGATCGCGTCTTTCGCGAGCAGCCACTTGCGCCCATAGCCCGCTTCCACGGTTAGCTAGTCATTGGGGACGTTCTTTAACGGCTAGTCATTTAAGAACGTCCCCAATGACTATGTTGCAAAAGCTATACGTCAGCATCCAAAGATGTCGAAAAATGTCGACTTTGGATGCTGGCGTACATGTTTGGATTCGGTGGGGGACTAGGCAATCATTGCGTCAAGGGTAATGAGTTCTCTGAGTCGCTCTGTGCGTGTTTGCCCATGGCGCTTTGCCTTCTCGTCAAACGCTTCAAGAACCGATTCACCCACACGTGCCGATAAAACAACGCTTGGCTCATCAGAGATCGACGGCCTTCCCAGCTTGATGGTGCGACCCTTCGGCCACTCATCTTTTTCGTATGCCTCCGCGGCTTTCTCCAACTCTCCGGGGGCAAATCCGATCATCTTTTCGAGTTGCTTAGCGTCCATAGCGCCTCCTATCGATTGATCCCGATTTCCCTGAGCACCTTGCGCGTAGGAGGGACAAGGGCGTGGTAAATGATATAGCCATCTCGATTGGAGCAATATCGAGCGATGAGCTCCATGAGACGGCTTCTTCCATCAAGTCCAACGAGAACGTAATCGATACCTCCGTTTTCAAGATCACGCCTGAACCATGCAAAAGCGGAGTTCCAGGCGCAGGTGATATCCGTCTCCGTCAGCCCGTGTTTGAGGGCGTGGGGGTGGATTGCGATGAGCTCCATAAGGGCCTCTCTTTTTGTATACAGTTTTGTAAACAAAAATGCAAGCAGTTAATAGGCTTAAGCGACTTGTTTTGATTGGACTTTTCGATGTAAAGCCGACATCGGAGGCTCTACTACTCCTTCGCTTTTTAGTTCGGTATGTGAACGTCCGTTGAACTCCCAGAGGGGAGCGTTTTCATAGATTATCGAGAGGAGCTTGGAGACTTCGGCTGTTTTCTTGCGTTCGTAAAACTCGGGCCGTACGACAATCAATAAGAAAGCTGCGTCTTCGGTAATTTGCTGTGCTGTCGGCATACCGTTGAGTCCAACGGAACGCAAAAGCTTTGTCATGATGAAATCGAACTCATCTTCTCTTGCATGGAGATCGGATGCCTTAATCTCAGGGTCTCTCAGGACGTACTGCTTGAGTCGTTCGACAGATCGACTGCACTTTATATGCCCGCAGATGACTTCGTCATAACTGAGCCTTTTGATTGGGAGACGTTCGTGACCGGCGAAGATGGCTGCCACTCTGATGCCAACGCGCCGTTCGCGCAGCGCGCGCATCTCACCGGTGTATTCGCTGCGTCGTTCATATTTTCGATAGGAGTATCCGTAGTCATCGTAGTAATAAGGGGCTTCATCGACAGCGTTATCGAGCTCAGGCGCTATGAGATAGAGTTTTCCATCTCTGGATATGACGCAGGGATTGTCGATTTGCCCCGATTCGTTCCTGATTTGCCAAATAGTTTCATTTATCTCAAATCTCGAGACTGGATTGGGGGCACAGGAGTTGTAGAGCTCAATAAGTTCATCGAGTGAAATGATTCCACAGGCATCTGTGTAGGCGCGGGCGAAGCGCCGTACTTCTTGATTTGATTCAAGCGCACGGCGCTCCCAAGCATCCAAAACGTCCTGCGGACTTCGATAGCGGGCATGACGATCGATGCGCGATGCGCTCCAACGGTTATCAGCGGCAACGTTCATCAGATCCAAGCGCAGATCTTTGTCGGCGATGCGAGCGAGCGACTGATAGTGTTCTAGATCAAGCTCCGGTCGAAAACTCATGTCTTCCGGAACAGTTCGTGCGAGCTTTATGCAACGCTTGAGATAGGTCGGGCCCAGGCTTGGGCTAAAGTGCTGCTTGAGGTGGCAAGCGATGGGCGAGAGTAGGCCATTTAGATTGGAAATGGGGTATCCGGCAATCTCTTGCTCGAGACGGCGCCCGATGAGCAGAGCCCCTTCCGAAGAGGCCTCATGGTCGGTGCCTTTCTGACCGAGGTGTTTGGCCTCGACAATCCTGCTGATATCCGAGCAGGTGTTTGAAATAATGTCGGGTGAAAGGGTTGGTATCTTTTTTGCCATAGCGATGCGCTCCTATGTGACTCACGGAAAAGAAACAGTCTGATTGTGAGTGCCGTTCTTTGATGGCGACGGCGAACAGGAGCGCAGCCTGTCTGAGATGGGCGAGTGCGGTAACCACCGATCTTACTTACCGAGCTCGCTCCAGCGTGTCATTGGGGACCTCCGCAGGAGCTCTCGACCAGTCTCATGCCTTGAGATGAGTATAACACAGAGAGCAAACATATGTTCTATAAATATGAGAAACCGAAGCCCTACCCACTCATTTAAGTGCGTCCCCAATGAGTACCTACGGTTAGCTAGTCATTGGGGACGTTCTTTAACGGCTAGTCATTTAAGAACGTCCCCAATGAGTACTCGCACGCTAGAGCAGGTTCTCCTGTACCCATGCGATGATGTCGCTCGATTCGTAGAGTGGTTTGCCGTCGATGAACAGACAGGGAACCTGGCGTTTTCCGCCGACGGCGATGAGCGTCTGCTCGGCATCGGGGTCGGTCGAGATGTTGCGCTCAGGGATGGTCACACCGTTATCGGCAAGGAAACGCCTGACCTTCATGCAATACGGGCAGCCGGTCATAACGTACAGCGTGAGCTCATGATTAGTAGCCATAGGTCTCCAATCGGTTGAGGTTTTGATTGAAATACCCAAAGCCGCCGCGGTCTATGCATGAGCTGACGACGACTCGATGGCCTGTACCAGAAACGCCGTGGCTCCGGTGCCGCAGGGCTTGTCGTAGTAGTCGATAAAGCGCTGGTCAGCAAGATAGCCGTGGGCGAGGCCCAGGTATGCTTCGTCTTGGGGCTTGTGCCCCCAGTTAAGGCCAATCCATCGACGGTGCATCGCGACAAGTTTGCGGGCCTCGCTTCCATCCGTATCGCCGTCGCCCATGGCAATCGAAAGCTGGCCCAGAATAGCGCGTTCAAGTTCCTTCATGTCGTTCCATGTCTCGGGGTCCATGTCCAGCAGTGCTTCGTTTGCTGCGTCGATCGCCTCGTCGCCATAGCGCGCCCGCGCCTCGGCACCGTAGCGCTTCTCGTTTTCCTGCACGGAGCGCCAGCGCTCCAGTTGCGGCAGGACGGCGCCCATGAGCGAGACGGCTTCGTCGAGCGACATGCCGGTGTTTTGCGCCAGCCGCGGGGCACAATCCTCGATCATCGCTTCCATGGTGGTGTCGTAGGTGTACTGGCCGTGGTCGTAGCACCACTTGCAGTAATGGTCGGTCGTGGCGCCCACAGCATCGGTGCCGCAGTCGTCGGGTGTGAGTATCATGCCGCAGCTCTGGCAATAGTGCTCGGGCATTTCGAGCAGGTGGGACAGCGGTTCTCCGGTTACGGCGGCAATGAGCTTCATCATGTCGATGCCCGGGGTGACTTCGCCGCGTTCCCAACGGCTGACGGCTTGGCGTGTGACGAAGAGCTTGGCGGCGAGCTGCTCTTGGGTAAGGTGATGGGCGCGGCGAATGGCAATGAGCTTTTCTGCAAAGGCCATAGCGACTCCTTTCTGCTGGTTGATGGCTTAAGCATACGCGGCGGCCAGCTTCCTTCCAAGCAACCGTTGGTTGCACGACGGGAGACCGCGGCGAAGAATTGCGCGCTGCACCCCACACCTCCATGCCGTACAATGACCGGCATGGAACCTATCGCACACATACATACCGACCTGCCGCAGAAGTTCGGCATTCCGCGCAACAGCTTTTTGGCGCCCCACCTGCAGGGACGCATCGTCTTTGAGCCGGAATTTGCCTCCAACGCAGCAGTTGAGGGTCTGGACTCCTTCTCTCACCTATGGCTGCTGTGGCGCTTCGAAAACGGAACGCCCGGCGGCGCGGCTAAGGATATAGCTGCCGATGCCAAGACGCAGGACAGGTCCGGCACCAACGTCAAGTGGTCGAAGACTGTGCGCCCGCCGCGTCTGGGCGGAGCCGAACGCGTGGGCGTGTATGCCACGCGGAGTCCGTTTCGCCCCAATCCCATCGGTCTTACCTGCGTCAAGCTCAGCCGCGTTGAGCGCACCGACGACGGCCCCATCATCCATGTACTGGGGGCCGACCTGCGTGACGGCACGCCCATCTACGACATTAAGCCCTACATCCCGTTTGCGGACTGCCACCCGGATGCGACCGGCGGCTGGATTGAGGGTGCTCCGTGGCAAGAGCTCGATGTTGAGTTCCCGCAAGCGCTTCAAGACATGGTCCCGCCCGCAAAGCTCCCCGGCCTGGTCGAGGTTCTTCGCCAAGATCCGCGCCGCGCGGGCAGCAAGCACGAGCCAAACCGCGTTTACCACTTGGCTTACGCCGGACTCGACATATCGTTTACGGTTGACGGGGCCAGGTTGACGGTAACCTCCATCAACGACGCGCGAGACTAGCCAGCCATTCGTCCGCACCCGTCAAATTAAGCGCCAAACCCCATGCCAAAATCGCCTACGCTGGTGGACAATAACGCTTACCGAATCATTCCGCTCTGCACGGGGGCTCAGCATGAAATACGACTTCACTTCAATCATCGACCGCCATGGCATGGACTCCATCGCCGTTGACTCTTGGGGTGAGATCCCCGGTATGGCTCCGAACGCACCCGACGAGGGCTTCGACCGCATTCCCATGTGGGTGGCGGACATGAACTTCGCCACGGTGCCTACAGTCCAGGAGCACATCATTCAGCGCGCCCAGCACCCCATGTTTGGTTACTTCAATCCGCGTTCCGAGTACTTCGACCGCATCATCGAATGGCAGAGCCGCCGTAATGGCGTCGAGGGCCTGGCGCCTGAGCATATCGGCTACGAAAACGGCGTGCTGGGCGGTGTCGTGTCGACGCTGCGCGCGTATGTCCAGCCGGGCGATGCGGTGTTGGTCCACAGCCCCACCTACATCGGCTTCACCAAGTCCATCGAGGCCGCGGGCTATCGCATTGTCCACAGCCCGCTTCAGCTCGACGACCAGAGCGTGTGGCGCATGGACTTTGAGGATATGGAGCGCAAACTCGCCCAAAACCACATCCATGCCGCAGTGTTCTGCTCGCCGCACAATCCCTGCGGCCGCGTATGGGAGCGCGACGAGATCGAGCGCGCCATGGACATTTATCGCAAGCACGATTGCGTGGTGATCTCGGACGAGATTTGGTCCGATATCATTCTGCCGGGACACAAGCACATCCCGACGCAGTCGGTGAGCGAGGATGCCCGCATGCGCACGGTTGCCCTCTATGCGCCGAGCAAGACGTTTAACCTGGCGGGTCTGGTCGGCAGCTACCACATTGTCTACAACGAGACGCTGCGCGACCGCATGTGCGCTGTGTCTAACAAGACCCATTACAACGAGATGAATGTCCTTTCGATGCATGCGCTTATCGGTGCCTACCAACCGCAGGGCTACGAGTGGGTGGACGAACTCAACCAGGTGCTTGCCGACAATATCGAGTACTTCTGCGATTACGTGGACGAGCATTTTGAGGGCGTGTCCTATTCGCGTCCGCAGGGCACGTACATGGTGTTTCTGGACTGCACCGAGTGGTGCCGCGAGCATGGCCGCGATATTCAGTGGTTGCTCGACGAGGGGGCACGTGTGGGCGTGGGGTATCAGGATGGACGTCCGTTCCATGGCCCCTGCCACATTCGCGTGAATCTGGCACTGCCGCTTTCGCGCGTAAGGGAAGCGTGCGACCGCCTAGACCGCTACGTTTTTGGGGTATAGGGGTCGCACGATTCGGGTACTGCGGATTGCGCCCGTGTCGTCAATGTGCGTGGGCGCATAGGGCGTAGAGGGTTGCGAGCGCGTTTTCCACGTTTGCTACTTTTCTTGAATTTGCTTGCCGCAAAGGTGTTCAACCGTAATTTCATACAGCTGGACGCCCCTGATACTTTGCTTGATCTCCTCTTCGACCTCTTCGGCAGAAGGATAGTACTTGAGGGCAAACTGTCGGACTTTGTCTTCGACAAACGCCGGGTCATCGTTCACGAGGCGGCAACGGCCGAAAACCACGGTGCTTTGAACATAGGGTGCCCAGTCGTCGTCTTTGTACCAATCGTTGCCATAGACGGTAAAGCAGACTTTGTCGCTGCGTTTGAGTGCATCGACCTTATGCCCCGCCTTGGCTCCATGAAAGTAAATTTTGTCGTGCTCGGGGTCAAAGTAGTAGTTAACGGGAATGGCGTAAGGATAGCCGTCGTCTCCGTTGACGGCAAAAATGCCGCGTTTGCAATTAACAAGCAGCTCTCGTGCCTCTTGATCGGTGATAGCACGCTTCTTTCTACGAAGAGGTCTAAACATCGTGGGTTTCCTTTCTTTCCGCGTGTTGCGTGCACGGCGGTGGGTGGTATGTCTATATCAAGATACTAGTTCAGGCTGCGAGGCCGACGGGAACATCCTATTTGTCGCAGATTGAAACGCACTTTTTTGTTGTGGAAGGATTGTCCCTCACAACTCGTCGTCTAGGGGCATTCTCGATGGCTGGTTCCGTTTGCGGGGGAGGCGTGGGACAATACCGACCAAAAGCGATTGCTTGTCCTGAAAAAAGGGGGGTCTCGATGAAAAAGCTGAGGACGCTGGCCGATGTGTTGCGTCAAGCCGGTTTCGTGCGCATCACGGGCCTTTTTCTCGTCTTTTATCTTCTGTGTTCAATGGCTGTTTGGCTCTCTGAGCCAACAACTCTTACGTTTGGCGATGGCCTTTGGTTTAGCTTTGAGACCGTATCGACGATCGGCTTTGGCGACATTCCGGCCGAAACGCC
Source organism: Collinsella sp. SGI.033 (assembly GCF_050315135.1). Taxonomy (NCBI): domain Bacteria; kingdom Bacillati; phylum Actinomycetota; class Coriobacteriia; order Coriobacteriales; family Coriobacteriaceae; genus Collinsella; species Collinsella sp. SGI.033. The sequence continues at coordinate 31,699 of NZ_JBNPOK010000012.1, read as the reverse complement.
GGTCGCCCGTGTCATCACGGTCGTCCTGAGCGTTATCAGCATTTTTTACATTGCCATGCTCACGGGCGTGGCGGTGAGCTACTGCAATATGCTCATCAAGATGCATCAAAAGGACACTATGACGCGCTTTATGGATGATCTTGAGCATTTGGAAGAGCTCGATCGTGACGAGCTCGCCGATCTGTCGCGCCGCGTGCGCGAATATCGCCGGCGCCAGCGCTAAAACGGGCGCCGCGCGTCACGATGAGGGGGACTGAATTTGAATATCACCGTGTATCTGGGTGCCAGTATCGGCAATGACCCGGCGTTTCTGCCTGCGGTGCAGGAGCTGGGCAACTGGATTGGCGCCAACGGGCACGCGCTCGTGTACGGCGGATCCAAGTCGGGCCTGATGGGCGCGCTCGCCGATAGCGTGCTTAATGCCGGCGGGCACGTGACGGGTGTGGAGCCGAGCTTTTTTATCGAGGCCGAGTTTCAACATGACGGTATCGACGACCTCATCGTGACGAGTGATATGGCGGAGCGTAAGGCAAAGATGATCGAGCTCGGCGATGCGTTCATTGCCTTTCCCGGTGGGACGGGCACGCTCGAGGAGATTGCCGAGGTTATGTCCGCGGTGTCGTTGGGGCACCTGAGTGCTCCGTGCATCCTGTATAACCTGGACGGTTACTACAACGACCTCAAGGCGCTGCTCGGACACATGATTGATAAGGGTTTATCAAGCCCACGGCGCCAGCAAGGCATTTACTTTGCCGAGGATCTGTACGAAATCGCATCAATTATCAACGGATAAGCCTTGAGCCTGTCCCGCCGTGGTCCCCGGTGGCTCCGTTTGCAGCGCAGACGGTTGGCTCGTCTGGGCCACACTCGCTCTACAATAAAACGTATCTATGTCGACTTTGACCGCGGGAGGACCCGATGGATAAGCTCGCTAAACCCACAAACCGCGCGCTGTTTTTAGTTAGCGTTGCCGTGACCGGTGCGTTCGCAGGTGCCGCGGTCTGGCTGTTCTTTTTTGTGATGGAGCACGGCATCGACTATCTATGGACCGAGATTCCGCACGCACTGGGCGTCGCTTCGCCCGAGCTCGCCAGCGGCCCGTTTGGCTTTCTGCCGTACCCGTTTTTTGTCTGCCTGCTGGGCGGCCTGTTAATCGGTCTGTACGAAAAGATGACAGACACCAAGACCGATAACCTCAATCAGGTGATGGCTAAGGTCAAGCAAGATGGGCGCTACCCGTACGACAATCTGGGCAAGCTTTCGCTTGCGGCATTGCTGCCGCTGCTGTTTGGCGGAAGTATTGGACCGGAGGCCGGCCTGACCGGCGTTATCGCGGGCCTGTGCAGCTGGGTCGGCGACCGCATGCGTCGCTTTGGCGCCGAGTTTAGGGAGCTCACGCTGCTAGGTACCCAGGCTGCCCTGACGGCGCTCTTTACCGCGCCTGTCTTTGGCTTTGTGGCGCCGCTCGCCGGTAGCGCCGACGGCCAGGGCGAAGATGCCGACGATGAGTCCGCGTCCGACGAGATCACCATCAAGCTGCCCAAGGCGCAAAAGACCGTGGTCTATGGCATTGCGATTGCCGGCGGTCTGGGCACTTACCTGTTGCTTGGCCAGCTCGTGGGCGGCGGCATGGGCATGCCCAGGTTCGAGTCCGCCGAGGTGGGCAACCTGGAGCTTGCCTGGCTCATTCCGCTGGCGTTGCTCGGCACCGTTTGTGGTTGGCTGTACTTTGTCTCCGAGCATGCAAGCGAGGCGCTGTCCCGTGCAATAGGGGAGCGTCCTGTCGTCAAGGCCATGATGGCCGGTCTGGCGCTCGCCATCTGTGGCACGCTCCTGCCCTACACCATGTTTGCCGGCGAGACCCAGGCCGACGTGCTCATGGAAACCTATCTGACCATTCCCGCCGGCGTGCTTATCGCGACCGGTCTTGTCAAGGCTATGCTGACCCCCGCCCTCATCAATATGGGCTGGCGTGGCGGTCACTTCTTCCCGGTTATCTTCTCGGGCGTAAGCCTGGGCTATGGCCTTGCCATTCTCACCGGCGCCGATCCGGTCTTTTGCGTTGCCGTCTGCACGGCATCGACGATGGGCGCCGTCATGCGCCAGCCTGTTATGGTCGTGGGCCTGCTGCTCATGTGCTTCCCGCTCAAGGGCATCGTCTGCATGATCATCGCCGCAGCCATTGCCGCCGGCATTCCGCTGCCCAAGCCGCTGCGCAAGTAGCATATTGCGCTTTGCGTTTGTTCAGAACTCGTTTTGAAGAAGCCGCGCGAGGCCATTTGTTTACGGCCTCGCGCGGCTAATGTTTAGAGCTTCCTCAGCACAATGGCGATGGTGTTGAGGTATTCGAGCGCGCCGGCTTCAACGGCAGCGCGGTCGCCTGCTGCGTACTCGTTGTCGCAGGCGAGCCAGTCTTTCCATGCTTCGTCCGTGCAGAGCATAGGCTGCATCGAGACAATCTCGACGCCAGGGGTCGGCTCGATCATGGTGCGCCACCAGGCTATGTCGTGCATATACTCGAGCTGCTCGGGTGTCCAGGATTTGAGCAGGCAAACGGGCAGGTTGTCGTGGCAGTCGCGAACCATGCCGGGGATGCTTAAGTAGAGCATCCCGCCTTGCTTTACGTAGGGGAGTAGGCGCTCGCCCAGATAGTGTGGGTCACGGCCGTAGTAGTTGTACGAGTCGATGCTTACGACCGCATCAAAATAGTCGTGCTCAAACGGCAGCCCCTGCGAGGCGTCTGCCTTAACAGGGTGAATCGTGTCGCGCGAGATACCGAGCGAATCGAAGAACGCACGGTTTTCGACGGGATCGCTCCACAGATCGACAGCGTAGGTGTCAAACCCGTATTCGCGGGCGAGTAGGGCGCTGGTGATACCGGTGCCCGATCCAAGGTCGCAGACGCGGACGCCGCAGGGGATATGCACATCGCGAAGCAGCTCTTCGCAGAGCTTGAGGGGATTGGGTCCCATAATCTTAGAGCGTACGAGTGTCGCGTCGAAGCTAGTTGCTTTTGGGAAGGATTGAGATTTCTGGGTTTGCATTGTTCTTTCCTATCAGGCGCAAAAATGGCAGATGACGGAGGCGGAACGGCGCAACAAACCACGGCCGTTGGACGGCCGTTTTCGTGGTTCTATGCGATTGACCGTTCCCTAAAGAACAATGACCAAAAAGACATCCCCTTGGATGATCGAGACTGAGCCGAGGCCCGTGACGTTTATATTGTAAAACGTCACGGGCGTGCCGGGATATGCCGTTTGTCACGGATTTGCGAGCGTCTAGATCTCGCTTGGCATCGGCGCTATTTCCAAATCGCGAGCGCGGCGGTGCCCAGGACGATGAAGGCGAGACCGATGGCGCTGCGCCGTGAGAGTTTTTCGTTGAATGCCAGGCGCGCAAATAGTACCGATACGACAATCGATAGTTTGTCGATCTGCACCACGACGCTCACCTGGCCTGTGGCGATGGCGTAGTAGCACAGCAGCCACGATGCGCCAGTCGCAATGCCCGATGCCGCGAGAAATACGAGTTCGTAGCGGTCTACGTGCACGGCTTGGCCCATCTTGCCTTTAGCTGCCACGATTGCCCATGCCATAACCAGTACCACACAGGTACGATTGCCGTGGCCAGGTTGGACTCGACGCCTTCGATGCCAACCTTGGCAAGGATGGACGTGAGCGCCGCGAACACGGCGGCGCCGAGGGCGTAAGCGAGCCAGGTCCGGTCTTGCTGCCGCTCGGGTCCGGCAGACTGCTTCTTCTCGATCATTAAAAACGTGCCGAGGGTGATGACAGCGGTTCCCACGAGCTTAACCGCAAGGTTGCTCGTCTCGCCAAAAAGCACGATGGCGATCAGTGCAGCGAGTACGGTGCTCATCTTGTCGACCGGTACGACCTTATTGACGTCTCCGATGCCCAACGCCTTAAAGTAACAGATCCACGAAGCACCGGTAGCGAGTCCCGAGAGGACGAGAAAGAGCCAAGATCTGGGCTCGATGCTGCCGATGGTTCCAATGGATCCAGAAATGCCCGCCATTGCCCAGGCGAAAACGAGCACCACGCAGGTGCGAATGGCCGTCGCGACATCGGAGTCGGTCTGCTTGATGCCGCATTTGGCCAGGACTGATGTGACGCCGGCAAAGAAAGCCGACACAAATGCTGCTGCGACCCACGACACGGGTGAAATGCCTCCCCAAAGAACGACCGAGCCAGATTTACGGCGCTCGTCCGATGATACCGTCCCGCCATGAAGCTTTGATATCGCTGTGGTGAGACAGGGGCCATAGTTCGAGAGGGCATTTGGTTAAGGCTCGAATCGAAGGTGAATGGTTTTCCGCGAAGTGAACGAGTAAATCTGGATCCCTGGAACATGCACACTTTTTTCGAACAAAACCGCAGGATTCTTAGACAAAAACCGCAGGAATTGAGTCCTTAAAAATTTCGATGCTACAGGGCACTGTTTTTACTCGTTCACTTCTCGGAAAAGTATTCACCTTCGATATGCTGACGGTGTCTTTTTGGTTGCCAAGAACTAGACGGCCTGCTGTGAAGGGCGGTGGTGACGCTATGCCGCCTCGTTTCATTGAAAAAATAAGCGGGGTACCGCCTAAGCTTTTTTAGCCGTCGATTACAGATCGCGTACTCGATAAACCTTGGTGCTGACAGCGCAGCTGATTACACATAGTGCGAGCGCCAGTACTGCAGTTCCTGCACACAGCCAGCCAAGAACGGCGGGATCGGGATTCGCCCCGGCAATCGACATAAGCCAGTTGCTGATGGGGTTGGAGGAGCTCAACGTGGCCATGGCAAGGCATCCGAGCAGGGCAAACAGGCCAACGGATAGGCGCAGCGCCTCCATGTGTCCAAATCGAAAGAACAGCGGCTGCGCCAAAAACACCATCATGAGGGAGATGAGCATCGATGCTGCCGAGGCGATTGCGATTTCAAAGACCGTCTGTCCCGTCGAAGGAATGCCCGCGCTGTTGAAGAGCGGGATGGCGACGATACTCAAAAGCGTGGCGGCGCACGTCATGACGGCCGAGAAGACAACGATGCTCAGGTAGCGTGCGCAGATGATGTCTTTGCGCGAGAGGGGCAGCGTTGCCCGATAACGCTCCCATCCGTTTTGATTGTCGAAGCCTGCCAGCGAGCTCATGACCATGATAGGCGACATGGCGCTGAGCGCGCAGGCGCCGGCACTCATGCCGGAGTCGCCACCTGACGTGTTGGCGAGGGTCAGCACAACGAATATGAACAGGCCGACGCCCGCTATGCTTGGGACAAGCGTGCGAACGATGGCGAGCTCGGACATAAAGGCGCGTTTCATTTCGAAGCCCCTTTCAGCGTGAGGCGTAGATAATCGTCAATGGTTGCCCGATCGCAGGGAATCTCGGGGAAGGCCTCGAGCGTTTCGCGACGGTTGGGCACGAGCACGTCCACGCTATAAGCGTGGTGGGCGGCACGGGCGCCTTCGACGCAAGCCATAAGCTCGGCGGCCTGCGCTTGGGTACAGTGGGCGATGCCGGCGCGGTCGGTAATGTCCTCGCGCGGCAGGTCAAACACAATCGAGCCGTTATCGATGCAAATGATGCGGTCGGCAGCGCGATCGAGGTCGGACGTAATGTGACTCGAGAGCAACACGCTGCGCTGGCCGTCGGAAACAAAGACGAGCAGCTCGTCGAGCAGCTCCTCGCGTGCCATGGGGTCAAGACCCGCGGTGGCTTCGTCCAAAACGAGCAGCTTGGCCTTGTGGCTGAGCGCGCAGGCAAGCTGCAGCTTCATGCCCATGCCGCGGGAGAGGTCCTTGACCTTCGCCTTGGGATCCAAGCCAAATCGGTCGATGAGGCTGGCGAAGGTGTCGTGGCTCCAGGTGGGGTACGCCGGGCTTACGAGTGCCTCAACTTCGGTCACCTTGAGTGTGGAAGGGAAGGGGCATGTGTCCAGCACGAGGCCGATACGGGTGCGCAAGCAGCGCTGCACTTCACCGGGCGCGTCGGCGCCGCAGTGCTGCCCAAACAGGTGCACCTCGCCGGCATCGAGCTTTATAAGCCCGAGCGCGGCGCGAATGGTCGTTGTCTTGCCGGCGCCGTTTGCGCCCACAAAGCCAACAATCTGGCCGGGCTCCACGGCGAGCGTGACATCGCGTAGTGAAAAGCGGTCGCTTACAGCGCGTGAGATGCCTTTGAGTTCAAGCAAGTTTTGCATGGTATAGCCTTTCTTGCAGATGGCTACTGCATGGTTTCGGGGGCTACCAGGTCGAGCATTTCGTGCAGTTTGTCGCGCGTGACGCCCAAGGCTTCGGCTTGGCTCGCCGCTTTCGCAAGCAGGTCTTCGATATGGCAGAGCTGGTTTTCGCGCAAGAGCTCCTGGTTGCCCTCGGCGACAAAACAGCCCTTGCCCTGCACGGTGCAGATAAACCCGAGTTGCTCTAGGTCGGCGTAGGCGCGCTTGGTGGTGATGACGCTCACACCCAGGTCGCTCGCGAGTGCACGGATGCTGGGGAGTTTGGCTCCCGCAGCGAGCGTGCCCGATAAGATCTGAGCTTTGACTTGCGAGGTTATCTGCTCGTAGATGGGCTTGTCGCTCGAATTGGATAGGATGATGTCCACAGCGGCTCCTTAGCTGTTGGGCTACACGTGTATATAACCGGTAAGCACAGTATATATACACTATGCACAGTTATGCAAGAGGTAAATAGGGATTGTCCGCTCGTTCATTCATCTCAATCTGTAACATCTGGAACCGATTTGGACGGCTACCTGTTACAGATTGAGATTTTGCTGGTGGGCCCCACCTGGTTGTCTCAATCTGTAACAACTGGAGAAGTTTTTGGCTGCTAGATGTTACAGATTGAGATCTTTCTGGGACGCCCACCTGTTTGTCTAAATCTGTAACAGGTAGAGGTTCAAAAACCGTCTAGATGTTACAGATCGAGAAAAACTGCTGTGGAGTGCCGTCATCGACTGCTACACAGGCCCCAACTGATGAATTTGTCCTGATAGGCGCCCTAGAGCGGAATTTCGCGGCTACAATAGTGCGGTTACAACGACGTAATGCACTCAATGCAAGAAAGGATCCGCATGGCAAGCCTGTCGGATGAAATCTCGTCGCGCCGCACATTCGCGATCATCAGCCACCCGGATGCCGGTAAGACCACGCTTACCGAGAAGCTGCTGCTCTATACCGGCAGCATCCAGACCGCCGGCTCGGTCAAGGGCAAGAGCTCGGCCAAGCATGCCGTCTCGGACTGGATGGACATCGAGAAGGAGCGCGGCATTTCCGTCACCTCCTCGGTGCTGCAGTTCACTTACAACGGCGCCTGCGTCAACATCCTCGATACCCCCGGTCACCAGGACTTTTCGGAGGATACCTACCGTACCCTTATGGCCGCTGACGCCGCAGTCATGGTCATCGACGGCGCCAAGGGCGTCGAGGCCCAGACCAAGAAGCTCTTTAAGGTCTGTACGCTGCGCCACATTCCCATCTTCACCTTTGTGAACAAGCTCGACCACGAGGCTCGCGATCCGTTTGAGCTCATGGAAGAGATCGAAAATGTCCTGGGCATCAATACGTATCCCATGAACTGGCCGATCGGCAGCGGCCGCAATTTCCGCGGCGTGTTCGATCGTCAGACCCGTCGCGTCATTGCCTTTGAGGGAGACGGTCACGCCAACGCCACCAAGAAGGTCGCCGAGGTCGAGGCCGAGCTGGGCGATTCTTCCATGGATGAGCTCATCGGCGAGGAGAACCATAAGAACCTGATGGACGACATCGAGCTGCTCGATGGTGCCGGCGACGAGCTCGACTTGGATGCCGTGGCCTGCGGCAAGCTGAGCCCGGCGTTCTTTGGCTCGGCGCTTACCAACTTTGGCGTGGAACCCTTCCTTAAGGAGTTCCTGCGTCTGGCCCCGACACCGCGTGCCTATACCGATACGCTTACCAGTGAACCGGTCGATCCCTGCCGCGACGACTTTAGCGGCTTTGTGTTTAAGATCCAGGCCAACATGGACAAGAACCACCGCGACCGCATCGCCTTTGTGCGCATTTGCTCGGGTAAGTTCGAGCGCGGCATGGATGCCTTCCACGTGCAGGGCAACCGCAAGCTTAAGCTTGCCACGGGCACGTCGATGATGGCCGACGACCGCGCCATCGTGGACGAGGCGTACGCGGGCGATATCGTGGGCCTGTTCGACCCGGGTATCTTTAGCGTCGGCGACACCGTGTGCTCCGGCAAGCGCCATGTGCAGTATCCGCAGATCCCGACGTTTGCCCCCGAGATGTTCGCTCGCATTACGCAGGTCGACACGCTCAAGCGCAAGCAGTTCGTCAAGGGCATGGAGGAGCTTGCCCAGGAGGGCGCCATCCAGATCTTCCGCGAGCTTGGTGCCGGCATGGAGAGCGTCATTGTGGGCGTGGTCGGCGTGCTGCAGTTTGAGGTACTCGAGCGCCGCCTCAAGGCCGAGTACCGTGTTGAGGTTCGTCGCCAGCCGCTGCCCTATACGGATATTCGCTGGATCCAGAACGACCCCGACACCATCGATATCCCGGGCCTTTCGCTCACGCGCGACACGCTGCGCGTCGAGGACATGCGCGGTGGCAAGCTGTTGCTGTTTACGAGCCCGTGGAACGTGGGTTGGGCAACCGACCACAACCCCGACCTTATCCTGTCGGAGTTTGGCAACGTAGTCTTTTAACGCATCGGCGTGGTGGCCCTGCGGGGCTGCCGCGCTGCCTGCTTGCCTGATGCCGCATGAGCGGCTATCATGCCCACCGTCGCCTCAAGACCGGGGCGTCCGAGCAGTTCGGGTCCGATATCCTGCTCGTTAAACCTAAAACCAAAGGAGTACATAATGATCAAGAAGGTCATGGAGGACTACAAGGTCCTGTTGCGGAGCATTCCCGCGGCAACGGTTTCGCTGTTTTTCGTGAGCGTTATCATGATGAACCTGCTGGCCAACAAAGAGCTCATCAGCCTGCCGTATCTGGCACTCGATTGCGGCTTTGTGGTGAGCTGGGTCTCGTTTTTGTGCCAGGACATGATCTGCAAGCGCTTTGGCGCCAAGGCATCCATCAAAATCTCTATCCTCGCGCTGGCGGTCAACCTTGCCGTGAGCCTGTGCTTTTGGGCATGCTCGCTCACGCCCGGTATGTGGGGTGCCTACTACGACACGGGCATGATCGAGGTCAACACCGCCCTTAACGCCACTATCGGCGGCACCTGGTACGTGGTGCTGGGCTCTTCGCTGGCAATGTTCGTTTCTGCCGTGGTTAACTCCACGCTCAACCAGTCGCTCGGCCGTATGCTCAAAAAGAATAACTTTGCGAGCTTCGCCTTCCGCTCCTATGTTTCCACGGGTGTTGGCCAGTTTATCGACAACCTGGTCTTTGCCATTGTGGTGAGCCACACGTTCTTTGGCTGGACCTGGGTACAGGTCCTTATGTGCTCGCTGACCGGCGCTGTTGCCGAGCTGCTGTGCGAGGTCTTCCTGAGCCCCGTGGGCTACAAGGTCGTGCGCGGCTGGGAGCGCGAGAATGTGGGCGCCGAGTACCTTGAGCGCCACGCAACCGCCTAAGGAGCAAGTATGCGGGTTTTGATTACGGGCGCTTCGGGCGGTATCGGAGCCGCGTGCGTGCAGCGCTTTTTGGACGAGGGCCACGAGGTAGTGGGCTTTGATCTGCTGCCGGCGGCGATCGAACACGAGCGTTACCGCCATCTGGTCGTTGATGTACGCGAGCCTGACTCGTTTCCAGGCGATCTTGAACCCCAGGTGATCGTGAACGTTGCCGGTGCGCAGGATTCGGCTGACGACATCGCCGCCAACCTGTGTGGCACCATCAACGTGACCGAGTGCTACGCCTTTGTGGGGGAGGGGCTTGCTGCCAAGCCGGCGTCGGCTATCAAATCCGTGGTCAATGTGGGGTCGGCGAGCGGGCATACGGGATCGGAGTTTCCCGCCTATGCTGCCAGCAAGGGCGGCGTTATCGCCTACACCAAGAACCTTGCAAACCGCCTGGCACCGCAGGCCATCGCCAACAGTGTGGACCCGGGTGGCGTTATCACGCCGCTCAACCGTTGCGTGATGGAAGACGAACACCTGTGGAACCAGATTATGGAGCTTACGCCGCTTAAACGCTGGGCAACCGCCCAAGAGATCGCCGAGTGGATCTACTTTGTGGGCGTGACCAACCGGTTTATGACCGGGCAGAGCCTGCTTATTGATGGTGGCGAGGCCGGCCGCACACAATTTATTTGGCCCGAATAGGAAACGCGCCCGATGGAAAGCCGTCGGGCGCGTTTTTGATGTATCGATTTTAGCCGAGACAAGTCCAGTTGACGGGGGTCGAGCCGTGCTGTTCGAGTAGCCGATTGGCTGCCGAGAAGGGTCGCGACCCCATAAAAGCGGGGAGTTCTGCCGTGGCACGGTTGGCCGAAAGCGGCGAGGGGTGCGTGGAGGCAAGGCAGAACTTGCCGGTTGTTTTGCCCGCGTCGATTGCGGCGAGCTTGCCCTCAACCATCTGCTGGGCAAAGCGGCCCCATGCCAAAAAGACTACCGGTTGGGGTAGCTGGCAGCAGCGTTCGATAACGTAGTCGGTGAGCGTACTCCAGCCCAGCTTGGCGTGTGAGTTCGCGGCATGCTCGCGCACGGTAAGCGTAGTGTTGAGGAGCAGGACGCCCTGTTGTGCCCATGGCGTCAGATCTCCCGTGGCGGGAATGGGACAACTCAGATCGGCTTTGAGTTCCTTATAGATGTTGCGCAGGCTTGGCGGCAACTTGGTTTGCGTCGCGGGGACCGAGAACGATAACCCCATGGCCTGGTTGGGCCCGTGATAGGGATCTTGGCCCAAGATGACAACTTTGACCTGGTCGGCCGGCGTGTAGGCGAGGGCATTGAGGATGTCGTCTTGTGCCGGGTAGATGGTCTGCTCGGCACGCAAAAGGGCGATGCGCTCGAGCAGCTGGTTCGTAGTGTCACGTACCGGCTGCGGCGCATCGTCCAACCAAGTTGCTATGTTGCGGTCGCGAGTTGCGGTGTCCATGGAGCTCCTTTATGGCAAATGCTACGTTGGCATCTATTGTAAAGGCGCACCGGTTGCCTTTATGCCGCGGCTGCATGAAGAGCGGGGTCTACGAGACGTGCTCGATGCATTCGCGGCGCATGGCCTGTCGCCGCACGTGACGAGCGAGGTCACCGACGACTACACCATTATGGCGATGGTGGAGGAGGGCCTGGGCGTGAGCATGCTGTATCGCCGTACCGTTGAGGGCATGCAGGCCGATATTCGCGTACGTCCCATCGTGCACGCCCCCTCACGCGAGGTAGTGGCGGCCTGGCGCAGCTGGGACACCATGCCTATCGCCACGAGGCGCTTTATCGACTATATGAGCTCGCATATTGTCAATTAATGACTGGCGTGGCGTTGAGTGCGGTGTTTAGCAGGCTGTCGCTTTGGCTTGGGTAGCGCGATGGGTGCGTGCCGGGTGGCAGAGTAGTACCGCCACGACCATAAAGAACGCCGTGGTGCCCAGGCTGATGGGGTAGACCATCATGATGTTCGCAAAGGTGCGGAAGTGCGGGAACACGCAGAATACCCAATAGAAGCGGATGCCGCAGACGCAGATCATGGTGATAAGGGCGGGCATGAGCGAGATGCCAAAGCCGCGCAGGTAGCCGGACATGTTCTCGTACAACATGATAAAGGCGTACGCAGGGAAGATAGAGCACACGCGGATATAGCCGATTGAGACGATGTTGGGATCGCTGTTGAACAACGACAGGATCTCGCGCCCCAGGCCGACAATAACAATAATCGTGATGAGCGCGACGACACCGCCTTCGACCAGGCAGACCTTAAGGGTCTTGGTGCAGCGGTCGATCTGACAGGCACCGTGGTTTTGTCCCACAAAGGTGGTGCAAGCCTGGCTAAAGCTGTTGAGCAGGTTGTAGCACACGCACTCCAGGCTCACGGCGGCGCTCGAGGCCGCCATGACCTCGGTGCCCAGGCTGTTGATGGCGGACTGGATGATGATGTTGGCGACGGCAAAGACGGCGCTTTGGATGCCGGCGGGCAGGCCGATCTTGACGATGCGCTTGAGGGCGACGGGGTCGATAGCAAGGTCGCGCGGGGTGACGCGGACGACGGAGTCGGTCTTGAGCAGGCGGATAAAGAGTGTAGCGGCGCTGACGGTGTAGGCGATGACGGTGGCGATGGCGACACCCGCGACGCCCCAGTGGAGTACGGGGACAAAGATGAGGTCCAGGCCAATGTTGAGGACGGTGGACACGGCAAGCGCTTGCAGCGGCATGCGGGTGATGCCGACGGAGCGGAAGATCGCGGCCTCAAAGTTGTAGAGCAAGATTGAGGGCATGCTGAGCAAAAAGACGCGTAGATAGAGCGAAGCGAGCGGCATGGTCTCGGCGGGAACGTTGAGCGCGGCGAGCATGGGCTCGGCAAAAATCTCGCCCAGAGCGATGACGACAAAGCCCACGAGCGCCATTAAAATCGAGGTATGGACGGCGCGTTTGACCATATTCTGATCGTTGCGGCCGATAGCGTTGGCGATGACCACGTTGGAGCCAAGCGACATGCCAATAAACAGGTTGAGCATAAGGCTGGTAAGCGGAACATTGGAGCCGACTGCCGCCATGGCGAGGGTTCCCTGGTCGCCCGAGAAGTTACCGATAATGACCGTGGCGATGAGGTTTGACAGCTGCTCCAAGATGCTCGTGGCGGCCACGGGCAAGGCGAACAGGGGGATATTGCGCCACAGTGAGCCGGTGGTCATGTCGATGTGCTTAGATGCGGTATCAGCCATACGCTCTCAATCTCTAACGTGCTATTTCGTGCTTATTTGCGCAGACGATGATACTCCTAATCACCTAGTCATTGGGGGCGTTCTTAAACGACTAGTCATTCAAGAACGCCCCCAATGACTAGGTGGGGAAGGCGTGCGACAATGGTGTACGTTGTGTTGTTCGCGCTAAGGAGTTGCCATGTTGTTGTGTCCCGTTTGCCATGAGCCGTTGGTGGACGACGAGCGCGGTGCTGCATGCGCGGGCGGACACCGGTTTGACCGCGCGCGCGAGGGTTATCTATATCTGCTACGTTCGTCCAAGAGCGGCGACTCCATGGGCGATCCCAAGTCGCAGGCACGCAGCCGTCGTGACTTTTTGAACCGTGGCTACTATGCGCCGCTGCGCGATGCAATGGTCGAGCTGGTGCGCAAACGGGTTTCTGGGCGTGCTGCGTCTACAGGCGGCCCCATGACGCTGCTCGATATTTGCTGCGGTGAGGGTTACTACACCAGCGCGATGGGCGCGGTGCCGGGCGTGGACGCTTATGGCTTTGACCTGGGCAAAGAAATGGTACGCCTGGCCGCCAAGCGCGGCGATGCGACCTATTTTGTGGCCAACATGAAAGACATCCCAGTGGCCGATGGCGCCTTCGATATGGTGACCGAGCTCTTTGCTCCCTTTAACGAGCGCGAGTTTGCCCGCGTGTTGGCGCCGGAGGGTTCGCTCTACACCGTGGTGCCGGGTGCCCGTCATCTCTTTGGGCTCAAGGAGGTGCTCTACGACACGCCGTACCTCAACGACGAAAAGCTTCCGAAGACGATGGAGCTTAAACTGGTCGGCACACAGCGGGTGTCCGCGAATATTACGCTCCAAACCCAGGCCGACATCGAGGCGGTGTTCCAGATGACGCCGTACTACTACCGCACACGCCCTACCGACAAAGAGCGCCTGGCAAACCTGGACACCCTTAAAACCGACATCGACTTCATCATTGCCGAGTACCGCCACAGCTAACCAACCTGCCAAAAAGGGACAGGTTTATTTTGGCAGGTTTTACCTGGGCAAATGTAAAGGGCCGACCGCGTTACTACGCGATCGGCCCATGTTAGTTGCTTGGCTGCAGGGGTTATGAGAAGCGAGTGCCTACAAGCGGTCCTTGTTCTCGGCCTTAACGGCGTGCGCCTGCTGAACAAAGAACAGGTCGTAGACCACGATGACAAAGGCACCGATATTGACGGCGCTGCCGCCGAGTGCGGGAAGCGTGAGCACGGCCTGCGCAATCGTGGCGATTGCGGCAACGATGCCGAGCTTAAACGCGCTATCCACCTGCGAGGGCTTGTTGGCGCCCTTGATGCCCGCAACACCTGCGGAAAGATCGACAATGCCCTTGACGACAAGCACGACCGCGGCGAGCATGGCGTTCGACCCGTACGTGGAATCGAGGCTGCCCCTGGCGATACCGATGCCGGCGATGACGAGGCTGGCGATGCCCAAAACAAAGTAGATGAGGGCAAGGATTTTGAGAGTCTTGCGAGCGGAGCTCATGGCTGGTCCTTTCGATACGAGTACGCCGATCTGGCGTAGCCCATGTGTTGCACATATGGTGAAGCACATTGTAGTTCAACGCAGCGATGCGTGCGCCTGAAAGCGCTTTGAGCCCGCGCAGCCCAATTCGACCTTTCAAAAAGGAAAGCTGGACGTAAGCCAAATCGATGGCAGCTCATGTGCGGCGCTGCGATGATGAGACCGTAACAAGGAGCCGTTCTTAAGGAGGAGCCATGATGTACGGAGCAGGGCGAGTGCATGAGCCGCGGTCGTTGGGAAGGCGCATGGGCGATTCTGTGATCGCTGCCGTGTGCACGGGATTGATGGCGGTGCTTTGCATTGGGATGCTGTGGGCCATGTCGCATGTGGGACAATAGCGGACGGTTGGGTGCTGGCATAAACGGCGCTCACGTATTCATTTTGCTTGTTAAGGAGTACCCATGGGCGTCGTCGATCCCTTTTCTGTTGCTCGGGCCGCGGGGCTTGAGCTGACCGGGAAGTCCGCGGGCCTCACGCTCACCGACGGCACGATGGAGTTGCGTGCCGATTTTGACCGCATGCTGCCACGGCTCAAACAGGGTCGTCTGCAGCAAGAGCTGTTGGTAAAGGCTGCGCGCGCAAAAGGCGTCGAGTGCCCATGGGCGATTGATGCCACGGCAGGCTTTGGCGAGGATTCGCTGCTGCTGGCGGCTGCGGGCTTTACCGTCGATCTGTATGAGCAGGATTGCGTGATCGCGGCGCTCCTCAAGGATGCCTTGGATCGCGCGGCAGATAATCCGGCGCTTGCGACTGCCGTGGCACGCATGCGCTTACGTGCGGGCGAGGACAGCATTGCAGGCCTTCACCATATAACTGAGTTAATCGGGCAGGGCGAGCTCACCGCTCCCGACGTGGTGTATCTGGACCCCATGTTTCCCGAGCGCACAAAGAGCGCGGCGGTTAAAAAGAAGTTTCAACTCTTGCATCATCTGGAACAGCCGTGTGCCGATGAGGAGACGCTGGTCGAAGCTGCGCTTGCGGTGCGCCCGCGCAAGGTCGTTATCAAGCGGCCGATGAAGGGGCCGCTGCTTGCTGGCGTTAAGCCGAGCTATCAACTTGCGGGCAAGGCCGTTCGTTACGATGTTTTGGTGCCGCCGCGCCCGTAGCTTGCGTGCGATGGTTGGCGCTCGGTCAGTGTCGTGCCGATGCGGGGCCTATTTCCAAGGGTGCGACGTCAGGTGCCAGCCACCGCAGTATTCGCATTTGTAGCAGGCCAAACCACGCCGCCCGCGGTTTTCGCAGTCGGCCATAACGGCCTCGGCCTCGGCGCGTGTGCCGTAACGGTTTTTGCGCTCGCACGACTTGTAGCGCCAGGCTTCATCGCGCTCGGCGTCCAGGGCGTCGCGGCGCTCGTCCTCGCGCGCAAACAGGTCGCTCATAGCGCCGCCGGTGGCAGCGCCCAAAAACTCGCTTTTGGCCTTTGACCAGGCGGCTCGCTTTTTGCTTCCCATCTGCTTCTCGCCCCTCTTCAAACGCTGGTATCATTGCTCAATCAAAGTGATACCAATAAACGTGAGGTCGCCGCGTGATGATCAGAAAAACCCTCGATACCGACATTCCCGCCGTCATGGCTATCTATGACGCGGCCCGTGCCTTTATGCGCGCGCATGGCAACGCCACGCAGTGGCCCGAGGGCACGCCTTCTGCCGAGCAGCTGGCTGCCGATATCGCCGCCGGTGGTAGCTATGTGTTCGAAGTCGACGGCCGCGTGGTGGCGACGTTCGCCTTTTTACCGGGCCCGGACGAGTGCTATGACGTAATTGAGGACGGGCAATGGCGCAGCGACACTCCGTACGCCGTGCTGCACCGTGTGGCGTCCGACGGCACCGTGCACGGTATCGCGGCTGCGATGTTCGCCTTTGCCAAAGAGCGTGCCGACCACCTGCGTATCGATACGCATCGGGACAACCTGCCCATGCAGGGCGCGAGTATTAAAGCGGGGTTTGAGCGTGCCGGCGTCGTGTATGTGTCGGACGGCACGCCGCGTGTTGCGTTTGACTGGCTGCGCGAGGCATAAGAGCGGGGGCGCGTATCTACGCTCCATGTAAGCGAAAATGGCCTCGGGTGGGGCCATTTTTGATCGCTGCGCTGTTTTGCAAGGTGGTAGATGCCGCTCGCTGTCGGCTCTAAGGCACCTACGCTCGGGGCAGCTCGCTTCCGCAGTGGCAACACTTGGTCGCGCCTTCGTGCACCTCTTCCAGGCAATACGGACAGACGGGCGCCGGTGCGGCTTCCTCGGCGGTGGCACCGGCGAGCCTGTCGCCGATTTCCTGCGCCTTGTTGAATGCCTTGACGATGGCAAAGACGATTGCCGCCACAATCAAAAAATTGATGCACGAGCCGATAAAGGCGCCAAAGTCGATATTAGTGCCCGGCACCACCAGCCCCGAGATCTCGGTAGCGCTACCGCCGGCAATCACGGAGATAAGCGGGTTGATGATGTTATCGGTAAGTGAGGTCACGATGGCGGTGAATGCGCCGCCGATAATCACGCCGACGGCCATGTCCATCACGTTGCCGCGATTGATGAATTCCTTGAACTCGTTGAGCAATGTCTTCATGGTGACTCCTCGCTGTTGTGGGGTTAGCGTTGTTACCGCCCCGGATGAGCCCGTGCAGGCAAAAAGGGGAGGTGCCGGCTTTCGCAAGGCGCGAACCTACGAAAATCGCCGCGCGGCAACGCGGGGCGATGAGCTCGGTCGGGGGATAGGGCCCGCTTCGCCCGCCGGCCCGTAAATTGTATCATCCAGTGTGGAATGAGAGCGCCCGTTGCCGCGTGCGACGGGCTCGCAATAAGAGGAGAGTCATGTCGAAGCAAGCGGTCGTTGGAATCTTGGCGCATGTCGATGCTGGCAAGACCACGCTGGCCGAGGCCATGCTGTTCGATGCGGGTCGCATTCGTAAGCGCGGCCGCGTGGACGATGGCGATTCGCATCTGGACACTAACGCGATCGAGCGCGAGCGCGGCATTACGATTTTCTCGTCGCAGGCCGTGCTCGACCACGGTGATACCCGCGTCATGCTCGTGGATGCACCGGGGCATGTCGATTTTTCTGCCGAGGCGGAGCGCACGCTGCGCGCACTCGACTACGCGATTTTAGTTGTGGGCGCCAACGACGGCGTGCAGGGGCACACCGAAACCCTGTGGTGCCTGCTTGCACGCTATGACATTCCGACGTTCATCTATATCAACAAAATCGATTTGGAGAATCCCGGCCGCGATGTTTTGCTGGCACAACTTGGGCGGCGTCTTTCCGAAGGATGCCTGGATGCCAACGAACTGCTGGAGGGCGGCGCCGTTCAGGAGGACGCTGCTGCGTTGGACGAGGCGGCGCTCGAGGAGTTTCTTGAGGCAGGTGAGCTTTCCGTCGCAACGCTGTCGCGCATGGTTGCCGAGCGCAAGCTCTTTCCCTGCTTTGCCGGCTCGGCGCTCAAGGACCAGGGCGTGAGCGAGCTGCTGGATGGCATATGCGTGCTGATGCGCGAACAGATATGGCTTCCGGAGTTTGCCGCACGCGTCTATCGTGTCAGCCGCGGGGATCGAGGCGAGCGCTTGGCATGGGTTAAAGTGACCGGCGGCACGCTGTGTGCAAAACAGATGATCAGCGGACGTTCCGGTGCCGAGGTATGGGAGCAGAAGGTCGATCAGGTGCGCATCTATAACGGCGAAAAGTATGAGCTTGCCCAAGAAGTTGCTGCTGGCGGTATTTGTGCCGTGACGGGTCTTGCGCACGTTCGCCCAGGGGACGCCTTGGGTGCGGAGCCCGTGTGTGATGCGCCCGTCATCGCTCCGGTCCTCACCTATACGGTGCTTCCGGGCGAACACGATGTCCATGCGGTGTTTAAAGCGCTGACTGAGTTGGCGGACGAAGACCCCATGCTCGGCGTAAGCTGGAATACTCATCTGGAGCAGATTCACCTGCAGCTGATGGGCGCCGTGCAACTCGAGGTCGTGCAGCGGGTGTTGGCCGATCGCTTTGGCCTTTCGATTTCGTTTGAGCCCGGCGGCATTCTCTATAAGGAGACCATTTCGCAGCCGGTCGAGGGCGTGGGCCACTTTGAGCCACTGCGCCACTATGCCGAGGTGCATCTGAGCCTGGAGCCGTTGCCAGCGGGTTCGGGCGTGCAGTTTGGCACCGTGACTTCGACCGACGAGCTCGATCTTAACTGGCAGCGCCTGGCGCTCACAAACGCCATGGAGCGAGATCACCTGGGCGTGCTGACCGGCTCGCCCATCACCGATGTGCGCATTACGCTCACGGGCGGCCGCGCGCATGCCAAACACACCGAGGGCGGCGACTTTCGCCAGGCCACGTACCGCGCGATTCGCCAGGGGCTCATGCAGGCGCGTGAGGCTGGCGCGGCGGTGCTGTTGGAGCCGTGGTATCGCTTTGAGCTCGAGGTGCCGGGGGAGTGTGTGGGCAGGGCGTTGTCAGACGCCACGCGCATGGGAGCCGAGTACGAGCCGCCGACGATGGCGGGCGAACGGGCAAAGCTTGTGGGTCGCGTGCCGGCATCCGAGGTCCAGGATTATGCGCTGGAGGTGGCCGCCTACACGAGCGGTCGAGGGCATCTGTACCTGGAGTTTGCCGGTTATGCGGCATGCCATGATGCCGAGCGCGTCATCGAGACTGTCGCCTATGAGCCCGAGGCCGATCTACCCAACACGCCCGACTCGGTCTTTTGCTCTCACGGCGCTGGCTACACGGTCAAGTGGTACGACGTCCCCGAGGCAGCCCACGTAAAGGTCGATCCCGCCACCTTCCGCCCCTGGCGAGCGGCGGACGTCGAGTTTTTCCGCCATAGGAGATAGAGGGTCAGTCTCTTTGTCGCATCCTGTTGGTATAACTCGGTATAAGTTGGTATAACTGTTACCAGGGTTTGCCAATCCGAGGAGGCCGACATGAATCCAAATCCCTTTAAGCCCACGGCTGGCAAGCGGCCTCCGATACTCATCGGCCGCGAGTCGGTCATCGAAGATTTCGAGGAAGGGCTCGATAACGGCGCCGGAGCGCCGGGCAGGCTCATGCTCATTACGGGAAACCGCGGCTGTGGCAAAACAGTTCTCTTGCGGGAGCTGCAGCGTTTAGCTAGCGAGCGCGGATGGGCGGTTGTCTCCGATTCCGCCTCGCTTGGCCTATGCGACCGCTTGGCCGACGCGCTTCGCTCGAATAAACCCGTTGTGACGTCAATGGAGTTTGGTCCGTCGTTTGGCCGAATGTCGGTCGAGGCGGCGCGGGCAAAAGGCGAGACGTTGCGCGGGTTAGTCAACGAACGCCTCAAGAAACTCGGGCCGGGAAAGGGCTTACTGTTTGCGATTGACGAGGCCCAATCGGCATCTATCGAGGAGCTGGCGGCGCTGGCCGTTCTCTATCAGCAGGTGCTCGGAGACCAGGATGCTACGGGCTTGCCCGATAGCGACCAGCGCGGTCTTGCGCTGGTTTTTGCCGGCTTGCCCAGCATGGTTGATGACTTGCTCGAAGAGCCGAGCGTAACGTTTTTGCGCCGCGCCCAGCAGCGTACGCTGGGGGCGATTTCTTTGCCCAAAGTGCGCGATTCATATATCCAGACGGTCAAAGGCACTGGTCTTTGCGTTGATGCGGAGACGGCGGACCTTGCGGCGCGCAAGAGCATGGGGCATCCCTATATGGTTCAGCTGGTGGGATATTACATGTGGAGGTCTGCTGTCCGGCGTGACTCGCGGGTCATTGAAGTGTGCGATGTCGAGGCTGGCTACGCCGATGCCATCTCCGAGTTCTATGAAGCAGTGGACGCTCCCTTGTATTACGGGTTGCGCAGTCCGCAGCGCCTCTTTATCGAGGCCATGGCGGCTGATGGGGGCAAGCCGACGCGCATGGCTGACATCATTGAGCGCTGCGACCGCACCCAAAGCTGGGCGAGTAAATATCGCGCAAGCCTGATTCGCGAGCGCGTCATCGAGGCTGCCGGATACGGCCTCGTCCGGTTTACCGTGCCCATGCTGGGCGAGTACATTCGCGACCGCGTTTTATGGCATGAGTAGGGTGATAAAGGTGACGGAACAGAAGATGAGCCCGCAGGCTATAGAGGTACGTGGCGCGCGTGTGCACAACCTCAAGGACATCGATATCGATATTCCGCTGGGAAAGCTCGTGGGTATTGCTGGCGTATCGGGTTCGGGCAAGAGTTCGCTGGCACTGGGCGTTCTTTACGCCGAGGGCTCGCGTCGCTACCTAGAGGCGCTTAGCACCTATACCCGCCGCCGTCTGACGCAGGCCGAACATGCCCAAGTGGACGAGGTGCTGCACGTACCGGCGGCGCTCGCATTGCATCAGCGCCCCAGCGTGCCGGGTGTGCGCTCGACCTTTGGTACCATGACCGAGCTCAACAATAGCCTGCGTCTGCTCTTTAGCCGTTGCGCCCATCACGTGTGTCCGCACTGCGGGGCGCGCGTGGAGCCGAGCCTTAACGTGGCCGCGGGCCTGTCGCTCACGTGCCCCGAGTGCGGCCGTGAGTTCTACGCGCCGGGTGCCGAGGACCTTGCCTTTAACAGCGGCGGCGCGTGTCCCACCTGCGGCGGCACCGGTGTCATGCGCGAGGTGGACGAGGCGAGCCTGGTGCCCGACGAGTCCAAGACCATCAACGAAGGCGCGGTGCTTCCCTGGGGCACGCTCATGTGGGATCTGATGAAGCAGGTGGCAGGCGAGATGGGTGTGCGCACCGACGTGCCGTTTAACCAGCTCACGCCTCAAGAGCGTGACATTGTGTTTCACGGTCCGGCGGTTAAGAAGCACATTCTCTACGTTCCCAAAAACGGCGAGGGCGCCACGCCGCTCGACTTTACCTATTACAACGCCGTCTATACCGTCGAGAACGCGCTCGCCAAGGTCAAAGACGATAAGGGCTTAAAACGCGTGGCGCGCTTTTTGCGCGAGGGGCCATGTCGTGACTGTGGCGGCACGCGCCTCTCCGAGGCTGCGCGCCAGCCCCAGGTGCGCGGTATCAATCTGGCGCAGGCCGCGGCCATGACGCTGGGCGAGGCGGTTGAGTGGGTGCGCGGGGTGCCCGCATCCTTGCCGCCCGAGATGCGGCCCATGGTGGCGGATATCTGCGATTCGTTTTTGAGCGCGGCCCGTCGCCTGGTCGATCTGGGTCTCGACTACCTTTCGCTCGATCGCGCCGGCGCCACGCTCTCCACGGGCGAGCGTCAGCGCGTGCAGCTCGCCCGCGTGGTGCGCAACCGATCGACGGGCGTGCTCTATGTGTTGGACGAGCCTTCGATTGGCTTGCATCCTGCCAATGTTGATGGTCTGGTAGGCGTGATGCGCGATCTGGTTGATGACGGCAACACCGTGGTTGTTGTCGACCACGATACACGTGTGCTGGTGGAAGCCGACTATCTGGTTGAGATGGGCCCCGTTGCCGGAGCAGGCGGCGGTAATGTGATTGCCGCTGGCACGGTGGACGAGGTCGAACAATCGCAGGGCAGCCGCATCGCCCCGTTTTTGCGCGCAGACCCCAAGCGTATGCGTCCGCAGGTGACTGACGAGGAAATGTTCGATCAGGGCCACATCCGCATGGCAACCGATGCCATCCATACCGTCAAACCGCTCGAAGTCGATATACCGCGCGGTCGCCTTGTCGCGGTGACGGGCGTTTCGGGTTCGGGTAAGACGACGTTGGTGCTCGAGACACTCATCCCGGCGCTTAAGGCCCAGGCGGCTGGCGAGCGCCTGCCAAGCCATGTGCGCTGGGTCGACGCCGAGGGTATCGCACGCGCAAACCTGATTGACGCTACACCTATCGGCGCCAACGTGCGCTCGACGGTAGCGACCTATGCCGACATCCATGATGAGCTGCGTCGCGCTTTCGCCCGTACGCCCGAGGCCAAGGCAGCCGGCTACAAGGCGGGTGCCTTTAGCTACAACACTGGCGCCTTGCGCTGCCCTACATGCGATGGCACGGGCTCGATATCGCTCGACGTGCAATTTTTGCCCGACGTCGAGATCATCTGCCCAGCATGTCGAGGCTCGCGTTATGCAGACACGGCGTCGCATATCCATCGCGAGGGCAAGGACGGGAGCAAGCTTGCGTTGCCGCAGCTCATGTCCATGAGCGTGGACGAGGCTCTCGACGCCACGGTGGGGCTCAAGAAGGTTCAGGCGCGCTTGCTGACCTTACACGACCTGGGCTTGGGCTATCTTACACTCGGTGAGCCCACGCCGGCTCTTTCGGGCGGCGAGGCGCAGCGTTTAAAGCTTGCGAGCGAGATGGGCCGCGTGCAGGACGATGCCGTATTCGTATTCGACGAGCCCACGATCGGCCTGCATCCGCTCGATGTTCAGGTGCTGCTGAACGTGTTTGACGGCCTCGTCGCCAAGGGTGCAACGGTTATCGTGATCGAGCACGATCTCGACCTTATCCGCAATGCCGATTATGTGATCGACATGGGGCCGGGCGGTGGCGATGCGGGCGGGCAAGTCGTCTGCGCCGGCACGCCGGCGGATATCGCTGCTTGCTCCAAGAGCATTACTGGCCGCTACCTATAGGCAAAGCGACAAAGGGGCAGCCCTTTGTCGCGTTGATGCCAAAACCAATTTGTCAAGGGTTAGAGGGTTTGAAAGTCTACCATTTCTGCCCCGTCCCCTAATGGCAGGTTTTTACATACCGGCAAAGCCTGTCTGGCGCAGGGCTTCGTAGAGGACGATGGCGGCGCTGTTGGAGAGGTTGAGTGCGCTGATGCGGTAGTCGTCCGGATTGACGAAGTTGCCGCAGATATCCTGCCGAAGGATGGCCTCATGGCCGTTCTCGGTATGTCCGAGCGATTCCTCGTGGGCTTCCCAGGCCTCGGCGTTGTCGAGTGAGTCACAATCGCGCAGCATGGGGATGCGCTCGCAACGCTCGGGCGCTGCGGCGAGCAGCCCTTCGGGAATCCCCGAGCTTTCGCTGCCAAAGACCAAATAGTCGCCGTCACGGTAAGTGCTTTGCGCATAGGTTCGGCGTGCCTTTTTGGTCAGCAGATGCAAGCGGTCGTCGGCGGGGGAGAGGTCATTGCGCGCAAGGAAATCCTCCCAGCTGGCATAGGTCGTCACGTCCAAGTTTTGCCAGTAGCCCAGGCCGGCGCGACGCACCGTTTTGTCGTCGAGCGAAAAGCCCAGTGGCTCCACCAGATGCAGGCGGGCGCCGGTAACCACGCAGGTACGGCCGATATTACCCGTATTGGCCGGAATCTCGGGAGCATACAGCACGATATTGAACATGAATCTCCTTGGCATAGAACGAAAAACCACCACGAAGGGGCAGTCACCTTCGTGGTGGTTTGATGGTTACGTGGGCGGAAAACGCCCACTTGGATAACCTAAGCGCGGTGCCAGTCGGTCAGGCAGGCATCGAGGGCGGCGATGAGCGCATCCTTGTCCATGTGACGGCCGATGATGCACAGGCTCGTCATGCGGTCGCCCGTCTCGTCGTCCCAAATCTGCATGATCTCGGGGTTCTCGTCGATGATCTTCTGCTTCTCGCCCTCGGGCGCCGAGTCAACGAACAAGCCGTTCTCCATCAGGCGCATCTGGCGGCCGGCCTGCTCGAACATGTAGCACATGTCCGGATCGCCGGTCTGCCACAGCGGACCCTTGACGCGAATGACCTCGTCGGGCCACTCCTGCTCAACAAAATCGGTGAACTTCTGCAGGTCAAACGGCTTACGGCGCGAGTACACAAAGGTCTCGATGTCGTACTCGAGCACCTCGGGGTCGTCGTGCTCCTCGGGATGCTCCATGGCCTCGATCCAGGCGGCGGAGTTGTAGGCGCGCATAAAGTCGAAGCGATCGGTATCGAGCAGCTCCTCCATGGGGACCTCGCCGTTTTGAGCCTCGACAATCACGGCGTCCTTCTGCAGGCTGCGCACGATGGCCTTGAGCTCGGCGATCTGCTCAGGGCTCACGGTATCGGTCTTGTTGAGGATCAGCGTGGAGCAAAACTCGATCTGCTGGATGAGCAGGCTCTCGATGTCGTCCTCGTCGATATCCTCGGCCAGCAGGTCGCGACCGCCGTTGAACTCGTCGTACATGCGGGCGCAGTCGACCACGGCAACGATGTTGTCGAGCGCGAGCTTGGGTTCGCCGCCCACTTTGGCCTCGTCGCAGAAGCTCGAGATGGTGTAGGCGATGGGGATAGGCTCGCAAATACCGGAGGCCTCGATGATGATGTAGTCGAACTTGCCCGAATCGGCAATGCCCTGCAGCTGGTTGGCCAGGTCGTCCGAAAGCGTGCAGCAGATGCAGCCGTTGGTGAGCGGGATGAGGTCGTCGGTCTCGGAAAGGCCGCCGTCGGCGATAAGGCTGGCGTCGACGTTGATCTCGCCGATATCGTTGACGATCACGGCGGCGCGGATACCGCCGTCGTTGGCGAGGATATGGTTGAGCAGCGTGGTCTTGCCGGCACCGAGGTATCCGGTAAGCATGATGATCTTCACGGGTTTGTTGGGCATGTGCCCTCCTTTGTTAGACATGGCTTACAGTAAAATCATATGCCAAACGCCTGCTCTTATACCCACGCGCCGGCAAATAACACAGGCTACTCCCAGGCTCCCCACACATCGGGGCAATAACCGACGGTGGCCTTTTTGCCGTTGCGCACGATGGGCTCGGCCAGTACCTGCTGATTCTCGAGCAGCTTATCAAAGCGCTGGCTGGGAGTGAGGTGCTGGATAAGTGCGAGTGTCTCCTCGTCCTTGGCTTTGGGGTTGAGCAGCTTGTCGATGCCGCCGACCGCCTGCATCACGCTCGTGAGCTCGCCTTTGCTCATCTCCTTTTCCTTAAGGTCAATAAACTGCACCTTAATGCGGCGCTCCTTAAAATAGCGCTGGGCCTTCTTGGTATCGAAGGACTTTTTGGTGCCAAAAATCTGGATATTCATATATTGCTCCGCCGTTCTACCTGATGAAGTTGGTGCGCTCGCGATCGGCTTCGGGCGCGCTGATGCCGGCGGCCTGTCCTGCTTCGATACATTGCAGGAGCCAGGCCATGTTCTTGCCGATGTTGCGCATGGTGGCAAGGCCCTCGGCATCCCCATCGGCGTCGCCGGGCACGCGACCAAAGACGTTGTTCCAGTACGTGGAGGCGACCACGGGCATCTGGTTAATGGTGAAGTACTTGTTGAGCACATCGAAGGTGGTCGACGTGCCACCGCGACGGGCGACAGCGACCGCGGCGCCGGGTTTGTGCGCAAAGGCGTGCCCGCCCGCATAGAAGGCGCGATCGAGGGCCGAAAGGATGCGTCCGCTGGGGTGCGCATAGTAGACGGGTGAGCCAAAGACAAAGCCGTCTGCCTGCTCAGCGGCAGCGATGAGCTCGTTCACCACGTCGTCGTCAAAGGTGCAGCGACCGCCAAGCTTGCCGCACTGGCCGCAACCGATACAATCGCGAATGGGCTTGGCGCCCAGCTGAAACACCTCGGTATCAATGCCTTCGGCATTGAGCTGCTCGGCGACTTCGGCGAGTGCGCGGGCGGTGTTGCCGTTTGCCTTGGGACTGCCATTGACCAAAAGAACCTTCATCACAAACTCCCTCTGTTGTCGGTGACTTCTGCGGAGGATTATCGCACGAGAGGGCAGATGGCGTGGGGAGCGATGTGAAACGGCTTGTGTTTCACATCGCTCCCCACGACGCTAGTCCAGCTTGGTGCCCGGTACTTGCGGCGCCTCTTCAAGCAGCGCTTTGAGCTCGTTCAAAATGGAAACGGGCTGTCGGTCGACAGCGTCTAGATGAAGTGTCGCTACACGAATGGGCGGCTGATATTCAAATGAGCCAAAGAGCACGGGCGACCCCAAGAATCGCTCGATTTCGTCTGCGATCGCGTCGGTCTCTTCGGGATCAAAGTCGTCGAAAAGCGCCACGAACATTGGTCCCGTCGAGCGGAACAGACGACCCTTGCCGCGCGAGCATTCCATAAGGCAGGCGGCACTTTCTGCCAAAACACGGTCGCCCGCATCAAAGCCAAAGCGGGCATTGACCTGAGCGATATCGTTGATTTTAATGGCAATAAAGCCTGCCTCGCGCGCCACGCGACGCATTTCACCAATGGCGTTGACCAGGGCGTGAATATCGCCCAGGCCAGTCACGGAATCTGTCGTATCTGCCAAGCTTCGGTTGATGATAATGCCCACATACATGCTGGGCTCGGTATCGGTGCCGTCCAAGCGGTAGCCCGTGCAGTCGCAAAGCGCGTATTTTCCGGTGGCATCCATTACGCGATACTGCATGTAATGGAAGTGCCACGTGCCGTTTATCACCATGTCGAGCTCGGCGCGCACGTTGTCGCGGTCCTCGGGATGAACGCGGGCGAGCCACATGTCGAGTGAGTTAAAAGGGTGCTGGGAGGGCAGGTCAAAATCGCGCACGGCGTTAACCGACCATTGCGATTCTCCCGTATCGAGGTTAAGGATGAACGGATAGCGCGTCTCGGAGCTCATGGAGATCGCTTGGAACACCCGGTCGTTGCAGGGAAGCTGATCGACGATTGGGCGTTGCGGCGCGTCATTGTCTTTCGGTTGCTGCACACGATGCATAAGCTTATAGCGATACATCTTGCGATCGGCATCCATCGTCATCTGGCGACGCGTGTCGCCGGCAAGTGGATCGACGCGCGAGCAGCCAAAGCTAAAGCTGGCGATCATGGGCGCCTTGCCACCTGAGCTCGCCTCGATCAGCTCGGCACGTACCTGCTCCAAGCGCTGCTCGAGTTCAGTCTCGTTTGCGGAGAGCGAGATAAGCACAAACTCGTCTCCACCGATACGGAACAGCATCTCATCGTGCTCCATGGTTTCGGAGAGCGTGCGGCAGATACTCAGAATATAGCGATTGCCTTCGGCGTGGCCAAACATATCGTTGCAATGCTTGAGATGGTCGATGTCAATATAGGCGCAGGTGAAGGGGTCGCCTTTGCACCAGAGCTGCTCGACGTGACGGTCGAGTCCGCTGCGGTTGCCCAAGTTGGTGAGCGGATCGATATAGGCGTTGCGCTCAAGCAGCTGGCGCTCTTGTTGCAGGATGGCATACGTCTTTTGTAGTTGCTCACCAACGGCGCGTAGCCCAGCGGGCAGCGCGGCAACATCGAGTTCGGCGGTCGAGATGCCATTCGCAAGTCGCTGAAGATAGGCAATAATCGATTGCTCGCCCATGCGGTACGACTCGTTCATGATGGATAACCTCCTTGGGCAGGACAACGGTTTGTATCATATCCCCAATTCGGCTTGGATTGGGAATATGAGTTAGCCATGGGGACAAATGCTTCCTTCGACGGTGGCGTTTTGCGCGCGAGCGTATCAGTTGTTATTGCCGCCATCGAGCAATGCCTCAAAATCCTTTGCCTGCATGGGTCGGTAGTAGAGGAAACCCTGAGCGTAGCGGGCGCCCATGTGGCGTAGCATGTTCGCCTGCTCATTTGTCTCGATGCCTTCGATTACAACGGGCAGATGGAGCGACTGCGCCATCTCGAGCATCGATGACACGATCCGCGCGCTGCGGCCTTGATCGCGGTCGGTGGGCACAAAGGTGCGGTCGAGCTTGATGACGTCAACATTCACGTTCCTGAGCATCGCGAGCGTGGACTGGCCGGTACCAAAATCGTCCATATAGGTCGAGAAGCCGCGGGTGTGCAGATCCGCGGTCAGCTTATCCACGGCCTCGGACTCTCCGGTATAGGCGGTCTCGGTGATCTCGATACGCATAAGCTCGGGCGGCAGGTTGTATTGGGCGGCGAGCGCCCCCATATGTTCGGCAACGTCGCAGGCAAGAATGTCCACGCGCGACACGTTGAGGGAGATCGGAACCACGCGAAGACCGCGATCGAGACGCTCGCGAAGCCATGTGGCAACGCCCTGCCAAACATATTTGTCGAGCGTTACCACAAAGCCGCTTTCCTCGAGAGCGGGGATAAAGGTGACAGGTGAAATGAGGGATCCATCCTTGTCAATCCAGCGTGTGAGCGCCTCGGCGCCAATGATCTCGCCGGTTTCCATATCGACCTGGGGCTGCAGGTAGTAAGTGATGCGGCCGTTTGAGAGCGCATACTGGAACTCGGTTAGCGTGTGGTGGAACGCAACCTCATGCTCGTATTCCTCGGGGCGGAAAACGGCAATGCGCTCCTTAAAGTCGTTTTTGGCGCGTCGATTGGTAAACATGGCCTTGGCCTGGGCATCAATGGTGATTTCCTCGCTCGCGTCGATGGGGCATACGCCCATGGACGGCCAAAAGCCTACGCCGTCGTCGTGCTTGGCTACAGCCTCGCGCACGCGCGCATAGACTCGGTGAACGAAATCGCGCTCAAAGGGTATGAGCAGACAAAAGTCGTCTTGCCCCCAGTATCCCGCGACACCCATGTCGGCGTTCTCGATATCCTTGAGCACCGTGCCCACATCGGCAAGCATACGGTCGCCTTCGGCCTGTCCATACCATTCGTTAAATAGGCGCATGTGGCCCATGTCGACGGTGGCGATACACCAAGCGCCGTCGCGCTTTGCCTTGATGAAGGCATTGGCACGGCGCATAAACTCGCTGGGTCGGCAGAGGCCGGTGAGCATATCGATGCGTTCGGCGATTGCGCTTTTGCGCTCGATCTCGGGTATAGGGAGGCTGTCGTTGGGGACAAGCCCGCCAGCCGTGCGAAGGCGACGGTCGAGTTCGCGCAAAACAGCAGATGTTTGGTAGTCCAGTCGCTCGTAAAAGACCGGGGCGACAATGCAAACGGGCGTGATGGTGTCGCCCGCGATTTGAACGGGGGCAAAAATGGTCTCTTTTAGACGATGGGTCAGGAGTTCAAATGCCCCGTGGTCCAAAGCGTTGCTGAGCACGACGAACTGGACACTTCGTGAACGGAAGACGCGACTCCTGCCGCGGGTGATCGACAGCATACGGCTTGCGTATTCGGCAAGCATGCTGTCGACCGCCTCGGCTCCATAGAGCTCGTTGAGCTTCGTCGTGCCGCGAACGCGCACGGCGATGAGTCCTGTTTTGCAGCGGTCAAGGCGACAGGCATCGATAGCGTTGACCAGCATACGCTGCGTTCCAAGCCCCGTGGCGGCGTCGACGGTCTCGGCAAGGGAATGATTGACGAGCTCGCCGACATAGAGCGAGGGCTCGTTTTCGCTCCCATCGATGCGAAAACCGCGAGCACGGCAGAGCACGTAGTCGCCTGTGGCGTTGCGTACACGATACTGCATGACTCGATGGTGCTTGGAGCCGTTATAGACTTGGTCGAAGTCGTCGGTAAAAGCCTCAAGGTCATCGGGATGGACGCGCTTTTTCCAGTAATCGAGACAGTTGTCTATGTGCTCTGAAGGAAGTCCGAGATCGCGCAAGGCACCTTGTGACCAAAGGGTGCGATGTTTGTCCAAGTTCTCGATAAAGAAATAACGACCTTCGTTGAGCATCGAAAAGGCGTCGAAAACACGGTCGCTTATTTCGAAGTCGTCGGTATGGACTTGCGTGATATTGCGTCGATCGAGGTGCAAGGCATGGCGTAGTTTGTAGTCGTACATGCGACGGTCGGCATCGAGCGTCATGCGATTGGGGGCTTCGCCCAGGGCGGGGTCGGCGTGGGACACTCCGTAACTAAACGAGTGGGGCATCCCGGAATCGTTGTTGTTGAGCAAGATTGTTCGGCAGTGTTCCAGACGATCGGCGAGGTCGTCCTCGGTTGCAATCGTAGAGAGGATGGCGAACTCATCGCCTCCCAGTCGAAACGCCGCCTCGTCCACCTTCATATACAGCTTGAGATAGAGGCTTACCTGCAAGATGTAGCGGTTGCCCTCGTCATGCCCAAAGACGTCGTTGCAGTGCTTAAGGTTATCGATGTCGATAAAAGCCATGGTGACGGGCAGTTCCTGCTCCCAGAGCTCCTCGAGGGAACGGACAAAGCCGCCGCGGTTGCCAAGTCCGGTAAGCTGGTCGGTAAAGGCGGTCCTGATCAGATCGTCCTGACGTTCAAGAAGGTCGCGGACGGTCTTTTCGAGCGTCTCGGTGTAATTGCTGACAGTATCCATGTCGTAAGCGGCTTTCTGAGGTCGGGCGAATTGCGTCGGGCGAGCTCGTTGTGCACACGCGTTGTTGTTCGGCGCTTTGCGTGTATCCAGGCCCCGCCTCGCTGCGTTGTTGGGTTAATTTACCGGCTAATGTTTGCAGTTGATAACTGCTGAGTAGTATAAACAACAGCGCAGAATTATATATGGGTGCCCATGCTGTGCGCGGCCATTATTCGCTAAACGGTACCGCAATGATGAGATGTCCGATAAAAATGCGACTGAGACGCTATATGTTGACGGGTATACTTGTCCCGGTTTTAAACGCAGGAACGGAGATGGTCGCATGGCACAGCCGGATACGACGCGCACGGTGGGGCTTGCGCTCGAGGGAGGCGGCTACCGCGGTATGTATACGGCGGGCGTACTCGATGTCTGGATGGAGCACGGCTTAACTTGTGACCATATGGTGGGTGTCTCGGCGGGTGCGGCGTTTGGGTACAATTTTAAGTCACGCCAGATCGGTCGCGCCATTCGGTATAACAAGGCCTATTGCGCCGACAAGCGCTATGCGAGCGTGACAAGCTGGCTGCGAACCGGTGACATGTTCAATGCCGATTTTGCCTATCATGAGGTGCCGCTTGAGCGCGATCCTGTCGACTTAGAGGCGTATCGTGCCTGTCCTATGCGGTTTACGTGTGTGTGCACCGATATCGAGACGGGTGAGGCCGTCTATCACGACCTGCCGTATGGCGATGAGCGCGATATCGAGTGGATTCGGGCATCGTCGGCGATTCCCGTGGCGACCAAACCCGTTCGGATTGACGGACATCGATATCTGGATGGCGGCGTGGCCGATTCCATTCCCAGTGCGTGGTTATTCGAACAGGGGTATGACCGCAACATCGTGGTGCTGACGCAGCCGGCAGGCTTTGTAAAGCAGCCGAACAGTTTGATGCCCATGCTGCGACGTGTGTTCCGCCACTATCCGAAGTTTGTCGAGGCGCTTGAACGCCGGCACGAGGTATATAACGCTGCACTCGACGACCTGGCGCGTCGCGAGGCCAGCGGCGAGGTTTTCGTGGTGCGTCCGAGCGAATCGGTGAAGGTGCCATCGCTGTGTCGCGAGCCAGAGGAGCTCGAGCGCATCTACCAGGTCGGTCGTCGTGATGCGGCCGCGACCTTGTCGGCGTTGGAAGCATATCTGGCAGAGTAGGGCAAACTGCAGAGCCCTCGGCGGAAACTGTGTCCCAGAATTTGCGTCTGGAATGGGATGCAGTTTCCCAATGGAGTCGCATGCGGAAAACGCATCCCAGAATGGAGGT
>NZ_JBNPOK010000011.1:0-62905 GCF_050315135.1 Collinsella sp. SGI.033 | reverse complement strand
GACCTTCTTTCGGAAACTATGTCCCATTCTGGGCGCGGATTCTGGGACGCGCTTTCCGCAAGGCCTTTGATTCGGAAAGCGCATCCCATTTTGAACCTTCAGACTGGGGCGCGCTTTCCGGCAGGAGTCCAAAGCGGAAACCGCATCCCACTCTGGGCGTCCATTCTGGGATGTGACTTCCCGATGGGGGCCGATGCGGAAACTGCGTCCCGTTTCGGGTCTTTAAAGCGGGACGCGGCTTCCCCTAGGGAAGCATCTCGTTATTTGCCGTCGTCGTCCTGGGCTTCATCGCGCGCGTAGAGCTCCAGCATGCGGCGGCGGTATTCGCGCACGGCGAGCTTGGCGCGCTCCAAGCGGCGGCGCTCACGCGGAGTCAGCTTGGACGGGTCGATCTCGTCGCCATAGGTCTTCTCAGCCAGCAAATGAGCGGCGTCCACGATGCGGGCATCGATGTGGCCGCTCGCTGCCTCGATCGAGAGGCGGTCAGCAATGGAATCAAGGGTAGGTATGCCGTCGAGCGAACGCCCATGGCCATGCGAGGTCAAAAGCTCATGCTCGCGCGCGAGCAGGCTCGCTAGGTCGTGGTGGGCGCGCAGGATATCGAGTGCGTCGGCAGGGTGCTCGGCGACCTCCACCACGGCAGTGGCCGGCGCGGCATCGACCACGCGATAGAAGAGCTGCGCGAGCAGCGGCATCAAGAACACCGTGATGGCACCGGCGGCTACCATAACCGAGGCGACGTCTTGCGACAGAGCGCCTGCGTTGACGGCCACACTCGTCACGGCAACGATGATCGGCAGGGCCGTGGTGCAGTACAGGGCCACGGTAATGCGGCCATACGCCGAAACGTCACGTGTCGCGGGACAAATGCTCATAGAGACAAGGATCGGCACGGCGCGAATGATCAGCAACGCCGCGATAAAGCCCACGAGCAGACCCGGGCGCGACGCCACGGCCGTCAGGTCAATCTTTGCGCCCGACACGGTAAAGAACACCGGAATCAAAAAGCCATAGGCCAGGCCATCGAGCTTGGTCTCGAGCGTATGGTTGCCCTCGGGGATGATATAGCGCAGGACAAAGCCAGCGGCAAAAGAGCCCAACACGATGTCGAGGTCAAAGATGGCGGAAAATGCCACGAGTGTGACCAGGATGAGCACCGTCAGGCGCACGAATGTCTGCGACGTCGTGTCGGCCCGTTCCTCGACAAACGCAAAGAAGCGGCTGCCGACGCGCTTGGAGCGGCTCGGAACCACGGCCAACAGCACACAGACCAGTGCAAACAAGCCAAGGATCACGAGCGTCTGGATACCAGTACGAGCGGAGAGCAGCACCGACATGGCAAGCACGGGACCGAGCTCTCCCCACGTGCCATAGGCAAGGATGGAGTCGCCCACGCGCGTGCCGGTCAGCGAACGCTCACGCATGATGGGCACGAGCGTGCCGAGCGCCGTCGAAGTGAGCGCCAGCGTCACGGCGATACCGTCGAAATGGCTGACCGAGAACCACGGGGTAAAGCGCACGGCAAGCCAGGCGATGCCAAACGTGACGACCCACGTCGCCATACCGTAGCGCCCCTCGACGCCCGTGATGTTCTTGGGGTCGATCTCAAAGCCGGCAAGCAGGAACAAAAAGGCCAGACCGAGCTCGGACACAAGCGAGACCTCGGCATCTACATGGATGACGCCGAGCATATGAGGTCCCAGCACCGCGCCGAACACGAGCAAAAAGACCGTCTCGGGAACGGGCTTTCCGGGAATCGCCGATGCGATAAAGGGGCTTGCGAAAGCCACAAGCGCGATGATGGCGAGCGAAACGAATGCCATGTGATGCCTTTCTCTTGTTTGCGCTTCACTGTAGCACCCTCGCCGTCCTCAATACGTCATGAGCTGTCGTATCATAGTGACGTTTACAAATATGTGGCTCAAGGCGACCGCGAGGCTTGTCCCGCAAACCGACCGCTGCCGCATACCGCACCGTACGCCCAACCGATCAGGAAGGCAGGAACCAATGGTCTCTCGTATTTACGTGGAGAAGAAACCCGGGTTCGACGTCGAGGCTCAGCAGCTCAAGGGCGAGCTGACCGAAATTCTCGGCATCAAGGGCATCGAGGCCCTGAGGATCATCAACCGCTACGACGTCGAGGGCATCGACGAGGAGCTTTTCCGCTCCTGCGTGCCGGCCGTCTTTAGCGAGCCCCAGGTCGATGTGACCTACGACGAACTCCCCGCAAGCGATGGCGCCGTCTTTGCCGTCGAATTCCTGCCTGGCCAGTTTGACCAGCGCGCCGACTCCGCCAGCGAGTGCGTGCAGCTCATCAGCCAGGGCGAGCGCCCCGCCGTGCGCTCCGCCAAGGTCTATATGATCTCGGGCACTCTGGACGAAGCCGCCATCGAGGCCATCAAGCACTACGTGGTGAATCCCGTCGAGGCCCGCATCGCCTCGCTCGACCTACCCGAGACGCTGTACATGGAGACCCCCGAGCCCCAGCCCGTCGAGGTGCTCGACGGCTTCCGCGAACTCGACGAGGCCGGCCTTGCCGCCTTTATCTCCGAGCGCGGCCTTGCCATGGACGAGGCGGACATCGCCTTCTGCCAGCAGTACTTCCGCGATGAGGACCGCGACCCCACCATCACCGAGATCCGCGTGATCGACACCTATTGGTCCGACCACTGCCGCCACACCACCTTCGGTACCGTCCTGGACGATGTGACAATCGATGACGCCGTGGTACAGCAGGCCTTCGACCGCTATATGGAGATGCGCCACGAGCTCGGTCGCGACGCCAAGCCCGTCTGCCTCATGGACATGGGCACCATCGGTGCCAAGTACCTTAAGAAGACCGGCGTCATGACCGATGTCGACGAGTCCGAGGAGATCAACGCCTGCACCGTCAAGGTGAAGGTCGATGTCGACGGCGAGGACCAGGACTGGCTGTTCCTGTTTAAGAACGAGACCCACAACCACCCGACCGAGATCGAGCCCTTCGGCGGTGCCGCCACCTGCGTGGGCGGCGCCATCCGCGACCCGCTCTCTGGCCGCAGCTATGTGTACCAGGCCATGCGCGTCACC
Source organism: Collinsella sp. SGI.033 (assembly GCF_050315135.1). NCBI lineage: Bacteria > Bacillati > Actinomycetota > Coriobacteriia > Coriobacteriales > Coriobacteriaceae > Collinsella > Collinsella sp. SGI.033. The sequence goes on along the minus strand of NZ_JBNPOK010000011.1, from coordinate 59,836 downwards.
GGCGCCGGCGACCCCACCGTCCCGGTCTCCGAGACGCTCGAGGGCAAGCTGCCGCAGCGCAAGCTCGTGACCACCGCTGCCGCCGGCTACTCCAGCTACGGCAACCAGATCGGCCTTGCCACCGGTCAGGTCAACGAACTCTATCACCCCGGCTACGTGGCCAAGCGCATGGAGGTCGGCGCCGTCGTGGGCGCCACCCCGGCAAACCACGTGCGTCGCGAGTGCCCCGCCCCCACCGACAAGATCATCCTGCTGGGCGGCCGCACCGGCCGTGACGGCATCGGCGGCGCCACCGGCTCCTCCAAGACCCAGAACACCGATTCCATCGAGACCTCGGGTGCCGAGGTCCAGAAGGGCAACGCCCCGGTCGAGCGCAAGCTGCAGCGTCTGTTCCGCCGCGGCGACGCCTGCCGCCTGATCAAGCGCTGCAACGACTTTGGCGCCGGCGGCGTCTCGGTCGCCGTGGGCGAGCTTGCCGACGGCCTGTATGTCGACCTGGACACCGTGACCAAGAAGTACGATGGCCTGGACGGAACCGAGCTCGCTATCTCCGAGTCCCAGGAGCGCATGGCCTGCGCCGTCGCCGACGGTGACGTCGAGGAGTTCATGGGTTATGCCGCCGAGGAGAACCTGGAGGCGACCGTCATCGCCGAGGTTACCGCCGAACCGCGCATGCGTATGGCCTGGAACGGCGTCGCCATCGTCGATCTGTCCCGCGAGTTCCTCAACTCCAACGGCGCACCCAAGCACCAGGTCGCCCACGTGTGTGCCCGCAGCGTGTGGCAACCCAGCTGGGCCGGCACCACGCTTGCCGAGCGCATGACCTCGCTTGTCACCGATCTCAACGTCGCCTCCAACAAGGGCCTTTCCGAGCGCTTCGACTCCACCATCGGTGCCGCTACCGTGCTCATGCCCTTTGGCGGCAAGACGCAGCTCACCCCGAGCTCTGCCATGGTCGCCAAGTTCCCCGTGGACGGCGAGACCACCACGGCGAGCGCTATGGCATGGGGCTTCAACCCCTACCTGATGGAGGCCGACCAGTTTGCAGGCGCCTACCTGTCCGTGGTCGAGTCCATCGCCAAGCTCGTTGCCGCCGGCTTTGAGCACAAGCGCGCCTACCTCTCCTTCCAGGAGTACTTTGAGCGCCTGCGCACCGAGCCCGAACGTTGGGGCAAGCCCATGGCAGCCGTCCTGGGCGCCCTTATGGCCCAGGTCGACCTGGGTGCCGGCGCCATCGGCGGCAAGGATTCCATGAGCGGCTCGTTTGAGGACGAGGCCGGCGAGCTCAACGTTCCGCCGACCCTGATCAGCTTCGCTGTCGCCGTGGGCCGTGCCGCCCGCGCCGTCTCCCCCGAGTTTAAGGGCCTCACGCACCGCGTCGTTCGCATCGCCCCCGCCACCTATGGCGAGGACTACCGCCCCGATGCCCAGCAGCTGCTCGCCGCGTTTGACGCCGTCGAGGCGCTCACCGCTACCGGCGACGCCCTGGCCGTCTCCACGCCCGGCTACGGCTGCGGCGCCGAGAGCCTCTTTAAGATGTGCGTCGGCAACCAGATCGGTATCGAGCTTGCCGAAGATGTGGACGTGGAGAGCCTCTTCACCCCGCTCTACGGCAGCTTTATCGTCGAGCTCGCCGAGGACGCCGAGCTGCCCGAGGTCGCCGACGGCGTTGTCGTCGAGCCCCTGGGTACCACCGTCGAGGGCTATGTCATCGACACCGGCTCCGAAGTCATCGAGCTCGCCGAGCTCCAGGAGGCCTGGGAGAGCGGTATCGAAGGCGTCTTCGCCTACCGCAGCGCCGGCGAGACCCCCGAGGTCGAGGCCATCGACTTCCGCGCCAAGGATATCCACGTGTACGGCGGCGCCAAGATCGCCCGCCCGCGCGTGATCATCCCTGTGTTCCCCGGCAACAACTGCGAGTACGATAGCGCCCGCGCCTTCCGCGCCGCCGGCGCCGAGGCCGACACCTTCGTGATCAACAACCTCACGCCCGAGGCCGTCGCCGAGAGCACCCACGAGCTCGCCCGCCGCATCCGTGCAAGCCAGATCGTCATGATTCCCGGCGGCTTCTCGGGCGGCGACGAGCCCGACGGCTCCGCCAAGTTCATCACGGCGTTCTTCCGCGCTCCCGAGGTCACCGAGGCAGTCCGCGACCTGCTTAAGGCCCGCGACGGCCTGATGCTGGGCATCTGCAACGGCTTCCAGGCCCTGATCAAGCTCGGCCTGGTGCCCTACGGCGACATCGTCGACGCCACGCCCGATGCGCCCACGCTGACGTTCAACACCATCGGTCGCCATCAGAGCCGTCTGGTGCGCACCCGCATCTCGTCCAACCTGTCCCCGTGGCTGTCGCAGTGCAGTCTGGACGACCCCTACACCGTCGCCATCAGCCACGGCGAGGGCCGCTTTGTCGCCAACGATGAAGTGCTCGCCCAGCTGATCGCCAACGGCCAGGTCGCCACGCAGTACGTGGGCGAGGATGGCAAGCCCAGCATGGATCTCTCCGTCAACCCCAACGGCTCCGCGCTCGCCATCGAGGGCATCACGAGCCCCGACGGCCGCGTCCTGGGCAAGATGGGCCATGCCGAGCGTCGCGGCGACAACCTGTACCGCAACGTGCCCGAGCATGTCCCCGGCGATAAGTTCATGCCGATCTTTGAGAGCGGCGTAGCCTACTTCGCTTAAATACGTTCCCATCGGGTACAATCCCCTCGGGTAACAACACCCGCCACCGGCACACCCGGTGGCGGGTTCTTTTTTACTTCGCGCATACAGGAAGGACATCATGGAAAGCCGCAAGCCGTATCTCGCCACCCTGCCCGGACTCATCCTGGGCTGCCTCGTCTGCTGCGCACTCTGGGGGTCGGCTTTCCCCTGCATCAAGATCGGCTATGAGCTCTTTGGCATCCCCGCGCACGATAGCGCCTCGCAGCTGCTCTTTGCGGGCTTGCGCTTCACGCTTGCCGGCGCCCTGGTTATCGTTGGGATGAGCGCGGCCCAGCGCTGCCCACTCGTTCCACAGGCTCGCGACATTAAGCCCATCTGCATCCTGTCGCTCTTCCAGACTATCGGGCAGTACTTCTTTTTCTACCTGGGACTCTCGCGCGCCAGCGCCATGTCGAGTTCCATCATCGAGGCCAGCGCCAACTTCCTCGCCATCCTCTTTGCCGCTCTGGCGTTTCGCACCGAAAAGCTCGATGCGACCAAGGTGCTCGGCTGCGTACTGGGCTTTGCCGGCGTCGCATTCGTCAACCTTTCGGGTGCGGACGGCACCTTTGGCTTTACACTCGACGGCGAGGGATTTATCTTGGCTTCCACTATTGCGGGCGCCCTGTCGACCTGCCTCATTGGCATCTTCTCGCGCGAGCATGACGGCGTCTTGCTCGCCGGCTGGCAGTTTTTGGTCGGCGGTTTGGTCCTTACCGCCATCGGGTTTTTGATGGGCGGCGCGCTATTCCCCACCGAAATCGCCCCCGCCATCGCGCTCATCATTTATATGGCGCTCATTTCCGCCGTCGCGTACTCGCTGTGGTCCCGCCTACTCGCCGTCAACCCCGTTAGCCGCGTTTCGGTCTTTGGCTTTATGAACCCGGTCTTTGGCGTGCTGTTGAGCGCGTTGTTGCTCGGAGAGGGCGCTGGCACGAGCCCCGTTACCGTAATTGTGGCCCTGCTCTTGGTCTGCAGTGGCATCATCATTGTCAACAAACCTAAAAAGGCCTAACAAACCACCCCGTTTGGAAAAGGGCAGCTCTCGCTTTAGCTTAATGGAGTACACTGTATCTCGTTGATTTCGTACCGAGTCGCGGCGACAGACGCCGTCTTGCCGTAACGCGCCGGCGACATCGAGGGGATACAGATGCATAAGAAACTGGTTATGGGAAACCAGGCCTTTGCGTATGCCGCGCTTGCGGCGGGCGTTCGCGTGGTCGCCGGTTACCCGGGCACGCCGTCGACGGAACTTGTCGAGACAGTTGCCAAACTCAAGGCCCAAGGTAGTGCCGAGGGTGTCCACGTCGAGTGGTCGACCAACGAAAAAGCCGCGCTCGAGGTGCTGGCAGGCGCATCGTATGCAGGAGCGCGCTGCCTTTTTACCTGCAAACAAGTCGGACTAAACGTTGCCTCCGACCCGCTCATGAGCCTCAACTACGTGGGCATCAAGGGCGGCCTGGTGCTGTTTGTTGCCGATGATCCCGGCCCCATCTCCTCTCAAACCGAGCAGGATACGCGCCGCTTTGCCGCATTTGCGAAGATCCCCGTGCTCGATCCGCAAAATCTGGAGCAGGGTTACGCGATGATGCAAGAGGCATTTGAAATCTCGGAGCGCTACCATACGCCCGTTATCGTGCGCCCCACCACCCGCGTATGTCACGCCTCAACCTATTTGGAGGTACCCGAGCATACCGTCGCACATCCCGCTGGCACCTTTGAGAAGGATCCCAAATGGGTTATCTTCCCACGCCGTTCGTTTACCGCCCATGGCGAGGTTAACGAGCGCCTGCCGCAGATTGCAGATGCCTACTCCAGCGGCAAGGCCGCAGACGCGTTTAACCCCATCGAAAACCATGGCGATGCCACGCCGCGCCTGGTGAGCTGCCGCGCTCCGAGAAAAAGACGAGGCGCATCTTCGACAGCCGATACTAGTCCCCGAAAGCGCAGAAGGGGCGCACGACCATCGCAACGGTCGTGCGCCCCTTTTTCTAGCGTATCTGGACGCCGACTTTCTTCTTCTCGCGCTTTACGCGGTAGAGCTCCGCGTCGGCAGCACGGAGCAAGTCTTGCCAGGTATCGACGCCATCACCAACCCGTGCGTAGCCGATGGACATCCGCAACAGATACGGAACCTCGGCGCGCGCGAGCTCGTCGTTGATTGCCGCGCACAGATGCAAGATATCCTGCTCCGCTATCGCCTTTTGAAGCACCACGAACTCATCGCCGCCATAACGCGCGATAAAGCTACCAGACGCCGAGCAGACTTCTTTGAGCGCAGCGGATATGACCTGAAGAGCATGGTCGCCCTCCACATGTCCATAGCGGTCGTTAATCTGCTTAAAGCCGTCGGCGTCCATCACAAGCAGATACACGTCTTTGGCCTGATCCACATTTGAGAAGAGCGACAGTATATAGGTCTCAAAACGGTTGCGATTGTTGAGGCCAGTCAACGGGTCGGTCGAGATGAGCTGCTCCTGGAAGACAATGTAGAGCAGCAATATGCTAATCATTATGCCGACACAAAGGCCGGGCAACGAGTATACAACCTGAAAGGTACCGCCCACCAGGGCCGGAATGGCGAAAAATGCCAAGGTTCGATAGATGGTCTTCGTCTGCAGGCTCTCGACCCTGCGAGATTGCACAAACGCATGTAGGGACGTATGTATAACGTAACAGTAGCTGACAATGGGCTGGATCATATAAGCAGAGCCGCGACTATACACGCCCTGCGAATCGATATAGAACAGGGCGTGCGTCCAGTAACTGGTAAACGCCAGCACGACCACCAGAACCGTAGGCGACGCTACAAGCACCACCCTATAGCGCGAGGCCAAAAGGCGAGAACCCTGCACCGTCTCGGAATAGATAAACCAAATGAGACACACGATGGCAAAGAGCGAAAACGAAACCGCGTTGGAAATCCAGTTGACAGCAATGCCCAACGTGCCGTCCACACCATCCAATAGCACCCAGATCATATCGAATAATATGTACGCGGCAGAGGTGTAGCCAAGCATGCTAAACAATAGCTGCTGGGTGCTCGAGAACAAGGAGCGACGACTCCGCACGGCAAGCCCGATAAGAACAATCATGCTTAGCAGGAATATCTCAATCTTGAGCGCCTTGACCACCAGGCCCATCTCCCCATCATCAAACCGACAGCGCTTCTCCGAGCCGCACGCATCACCATAACTCCCCCAATCCAGAGGGGAATAAGGGAATAATACCAGAGCGCCCGGGCGCTCTCACGGCGCGAGTTGCACGCCAGCATCATTGATGGGCGCCGATGGCTACTCGCCATCGATGTCGGCCGCGACGGCTTCCTCGATGGCCTCGACACCGGCGGGCGACAGGTCTTCCTTGCCCTGGTAGAACTTCTTATCGACCCAACCGGTCAGAATCGGAGCCATGATTGCCGTGATGATGACGGCGGTGGCGATCTGAGCGTATGCGGTGGGCGCAAGCTCGGCATAGCGCGGCGCGACCTCGGCAAGAGCAACCGGCGTGGTCATAGCCGTGCCGGCGATGGTGGAACAAGCCACGGCGGCTTTGCCGTTACCGCCGCACAGGCGCTCGAACGCAAAGGTGATGGGACCGACGACAAACAACGTGACAAGGCCCAGCAAGATGCCGGAAATGCCGCCGGTGATAAAGCTCGACAGGCTCATAGACGCACCGAGCTGAAATCCGATGACGGCGATCGCAGGATTGGTGCCGGGAACCAGCAGGTTCTTGATGAACGGGAAGAGGTTGCCCAAAACCATGCCAATCACGAGCGGCAGGATGGAACCGATGATGGTGCCAACGGGAATGTTGGCAAGACCAGAGACACCAAGAATGATCATGGTAACCGCAGGGCCCGCCGTGAAGAACAGGATGCCCACGGCGCCCTGCTCGGACTCGTCGCCAAACTCGCCCATGATGCCCGTGTAGAGCGCCATGTTGCAAAACGTAATGCCGCCGATGATGGAAACCGAGCTCAGGCCCAAAAAGTTGTCATTAAAGAAATACGCAACGCTCAAGCCCAGCACGGCTGCCACCACAAGCTTAGGAATCAGTACGACGATGCCGGTCTTGATGGCACCCGGCGTGGACTTAAAGCTGATGCCGGCACCCACGAACAACAGGATCGCGGCGACGATGGTATTGGAACCGCCGCGGCAGGCGGCGGTAAAGAAGCCGCCGATCTCGAAGACCTGCGGGCAGAAGGTATTAAGCAAAAGGCCAACGATCATCGGGTAGATCATGATGTCACCCGGAATGCGCGGTACTTTGAATTTCTTTTGCTCGTTGGCGATCGCTTCCTGTGCCATGAAACCCCCATTTCCGCCGACGCAGAACAAAAGCCCACGTCATGCTTTGCTACAGTAAAGTTTGACCATGGTACCAGAAGAAGCAGACCGGCTCGGTGAGAAATCCGTTTCGTTGGGCCCGGACGGTAAACGCACCCCACTCCTATACGAGGCTCAAAACGATATAGAGCCCGATACCCGAGACGCAGCACCACAACATCGACTTTGTCTTGATTGCCACCGCAACGACGCCGACAGCCGCTGCGAAAAGAGCAGGCAAATAAAGAGCGATGTGCAGACAAAACCCGCAATAGCGGTGGGGACATCGACAACGGCGCGCCTATCGCAACATTGGTAAGCATCACCGGCCAGACGGTTTTAACGATTTTGAGCACCATAGTGTTCCTCGTCCCGACAAGCTTTCCGAGCCGCATTCGACGACATGGCAGAATCATCGCCCGGCGGCAACCGAGTTCACCTACAATTGCCACCGGATCGAAAGACACAGAAAGACACAGCTTTTTAGGAAGTCGTTATGACAGCTATCGATCGAACGGGGGCAATCGCGGCCTTCAGGACCTACACCGATGCCTACGATGCCTCCAATCCGCGTATCGCGCTCAAAATCGAGCATACGTACCACGTTGCCGAGGCATGCGATGCCGTGGCACGCAAGCAGGACTGGACACCGCAGGACATTGACCTGGCGTGGCTTTGTGGGATGTTGCACGATATGGGCCGCTTTGAGCAGCTGCGACGCTGGGACACGTTTAAGGATGCCGAGAGCATGAGCCATGCGAAGTTGGGCCTCGAGGTCCTCTTTGGCAAAAACCCTGCAGACGCGCCCGCGGCAACAAGTATCCGCGACTTTATCGACAGCCCGGCAGAAGACGAGCTCATCCGCGCGAGCATCGCCTATCACAGTGACTTTCGCCTGCCGGCACAACTCGACGAGCGTACACGGTGCTTCTGCGATATCGTGCGCGATGGCGACAAAATCGACATTATGCGCACCATCGCCGACAGCACCGTCGACACCATCCTCAAGGTGGATGAGGACGCATTTCTCGCCAGCCACTTCTCGGCGCCGACGTTGGCCGCCTTTGACGAGCACCGCTGCGTCGCACGTGATGAACGCGACGAGCCCGCGGACTACCTGGTAGGACTCATCTGCTTTATGTTTGAGCTCGTCTATCCGGCGAGCCGCGCGCTGGCGCGCGAGCAGGGCGATATCTACCGCCTGCTCGACGCGCCCTTTGGTATTACGCAGCCCTTTACCGACCCCGCCACACAGGCAACCTGGAGCCGTCTTAGGGAAGAGATGCGCGACTGGCTGGCGCGCGCCTAGCGCTCAAGCTGGGCTAGCAGCTCCTCGACGACCTCGACGGCATCACCGACAACCTTGTACTGGGCAGCACCAAAGATGGGGGCATCCGGGTCCTCGTTGATGGCGATAATGCATTCCGCCCCACCGATGCCGGCAAGATGCTGGATGGCGCCCGAAACACCGATACTCACAAGAATCTTGGGCGAAACCGATACGCCCGTCTGGCCAATCTGATGGCGATACTCCAACCAGCCGGCCTCCACGACAGGTCGCGTGCAGCCAAGCTCGGCTCCCAGAGCCTCGGCGAGCCTTCGCATCAGCGGCAGGTTTTTCTTGGAACCAATGCCGCGACCTACCACGACCAGGCGCTCGGCATCGGCGATTGAAGCCTGCTGTCCCCACTCCTCGGCGGGAATCGAGATCTCGACACGAGCCTTAGCATCATCCGCAAGTGCTATCTGGGTGATCGTGCCGGAGCGGCCGTAGTCAAAGTCGGGCGCCTTAAAGATGCCGGGGCGCACCGTTGCCATCTGGGGACGATGATTGGGGCAGACGATGGTGGCCATCAGGTTGCCGCCAAACGCCGGACGCGTCTGTTGCAGCAGCCCCGTCTCCGTATCCATCGAAAGCACGGTGCAGTCAGCCGTAAGGCCCGTCTGCAAACGCACGGCAACGCCGGGTGCCAGTTCGCGGCCAAAGGCGGTCGCTCCGTACAGAATGGCCTCGGGCTTGCGCTCTGCCACCAAATCGCAGATGAGGCGAGCATAGACCTCCACATCGTTCTGGCGCAGACGCTCGTCGCGACAGATCAGGACCTCGTCTGCACCGGCGCAAACCAGATGCTCCAGGTCACCGAGAGAACCCTCGGGGCCCATGCCGACCAGCGCCACCAGGCGACAGCCGCGTGTATCCGCAAGCTCGCGGCCCTTGCCCATGAGCTCGAAGGCAACGGGAGTCACCGTATCGTGCTCGTCGGTCTGCGCGAATACCCAAATGTCTCGATATGCATCGAGGTCAACCGCGCCGGCGGCCTCGTCGCGCTCGATCGAAATGGCATTGACGGGGCAAGCGTCGACGCACCCGCCGCATAGGATGCAGCCGTCGGTTACGCGGGCGCAACGGTTGGGCCGCTCGCCTTCCACTACGATGCCGCCCGAGGCACAGGCGCGAACGCAGCGACCACAGCCGATACAGGCTTCGCTATCGATAATCAGTCCGCTCATCTATGCCATCCCCTCGATAATCTTGGCAAGTTTCGCCGCCTGCTCGGACGCCGTTCCGTCAACGGCCTCGCACGTTTGGTCGCGGTCGGGCACAAACGATCGCACGACCTGTGTCGGCGAGCCGGCAAGACCGCAGCGCGCGGGGTCGGCGTTCACGTCGGCAGCGTTGACCACGCGCACGTCCGCCTCCTCGGCCGCACGAATACCGGCGATACTCGGCATGCGCAGTTGGCCAATCTCCTTGGCAGTCGTCATCGCGCACGGCATCTCAAGATAGACTGTCTCCTCGCCGGCATCGCAGCCGTGAACAAGCGCCAGTGAACCACAGGTCGTAAAGCCCGCACTCTGCACGCAGCTCACGTCGGTCACGCAGGGAATCTCGAAGGCACCGGCAAGCTCGGGACCAATCTGGGCCGTATCGCCGTCCACCGCCATCTTGCCGCAGATGAGCAGGTCGAAGTCCTCGTCGAGCGCCTCGATGCCGCACTTGAGGGCATAGGTGGTTGCCAGGGTATCGGCACCTGCAAAGGCGCGATCGGTTAGCAGCAGTGCGTCATCGGCGCCTCGGGCGATGCAGTCGCGCAATAGCGATTCAGTCGCGGGGATGCCCATCGACACCACCGTTACGCGCACGTCCATGCCAAAGCCGATAAAGTCGTCCTTCAGCGCCAGCGCGCATTCCAAAGCGCTCGCATCAAAGGGATTAATGACCGCCTGCTTGCCATCGCGCACGATGGTATTGGTCTTGGGGTCCATCTTGACCTCGGTGCTGCCCGGCACCGCCTTGACGCACACCACCATATGGAAATCGCTCATCTTCACGCGCCCCCTTTCTGGACGAGCTCATCCAAGAGCTTCTCCGAAAACAGGTTACCGCGGCCCAGCTGCCCGGCAGGATCGAGCTGGAGCTTGAGCCGCGCCGACTCGACCATGGCCTCGTGACCGTACATCGTCTCCAAGAAGCCCGCCTTGATCTTGCCGACGCCGTGTTCGGCGGAGACGGCGCCGCCCATGGCCGTGACCTCGGAAGCCCACTGGGCAAAGAGCTCTCCGCCGCGGCGGTAATCCTGCGCATCGCGCGGCAGAATGTTCACATGCAGATGGTTGTTACCGATGTGCCCCCAGGCGGCAGATTCAAGCCCACTTTCGGCCAACGTGCGGCGATAAAGGGCGATGACATCGGCCAAGTGCGCGTTGGGCACCGACATATCCGACCCCAGCTTGGTAATGGTGGGGTCCGTGCGGCGACGCTCGTCAATGAGCATGTTGACGCTCTCGGGCACCGCATGGCGGAAGAATCGCTGACACTCGCGATCGACCTCGGTGCGCGCGACCCATGTCGCATCGTCGCTGCCGCCCGCAAGCTCCAGTACCCACCCCAAGTGATACAGCTCCTCAGTCGCCTGGGCTTCGTCGTCGCAGTCGAGCTCCACGTAGACACAGACCTTGGCGTCTTTGTCGAGCGCCGGCAGCGAGGCAAACGCGGTCGACTGCTCGCGCTGACGACGCAGGATATCCAGGGCACCCGCATCGAAATATTCGATGGCAGCCGCGTGGGACAGGACGGGACGTACAGAATCGGTGAAGGACACGGCCTTGTCTTCGCTGTCAAAGAAGCAGCTCACGCCCCAAACGACCGCAGGCGCCGCCTGCAGGGCAATCTCGAGCTCGGTGATGACGCCGAGTGTGCCACACGCACCGATAAACAGATCGATGGCATCCATATCGTCAGCAACGAAATAGCCCGAAGCATTTTTGGTCTTGGGCATGGTGTAGTCGGGAAGGTCGAGCTCGAGCGTGCGGCCCTGCACCGTGACGAGCGAAAGGCGACGACCCTGTGCAAAAACCTCGCCACGGTGAAGCTCGAGCAGGTCGCCATCGGTCAGCACGACATGAAGGCCCGTGACGTGAGGGCGCATGGGGCTGTAAGCGTAGCTACGGGCGCCGGAAGCGTTGCATGCCGCCATACCGCCCAGGCAGGCAGATGCCTCGGTGGGATCGGTAGGAAAGAATTGCTCGGGAGCTTCCTGGAACTCCTCGTAGGCCTCAAGCGATGCCTGGTCCCAGCCGGCAGTCGGCAGCACTTTCTTGCCCAGTTGCTTGCGCAGCTCAGACAGCACGACGCCGGGCGCCACGCGCAAAAGAAAGCGGCCCTGCTCATCGCGGCGAATGCCTAGGTAGCGATTCATGCGGGAAGTATTGAGAATGTGACCGCCATGAGGCACGGCGCCGGCGGCAAGACCGGTCCGGGCGCCCTGAACCGTCACCGGGACACGCTCGGCATGGAGCTTTTCCATAATGGCGCGGACCTCGTCCTCCGTTGTCGGAAACGAGATGCTCGAGGCCTCGCCCGATGTGCGAGACTCATCGCGACCATACTCTTCGAACTCGTCGGTGAAGGGTTTGATGGTTGCAGACACGCGAACTCCCCCTTTAGCTAACTACAGTGTTTGCAGGGAAATGTTACCGCATCGTTTCACCGACATGTTCGAGACCGTCTCCATAATTGACGTTTTTAACGTTCGCGCAATTCGGCGAACGGTGGAATTTTCGAGACAAGCGACGCTTTTGCCACACGTTGCCGCGCAGCCACAACATGTGCATTTATCAGTCAAAAATAGTTGAGATTTTTTTCACATGCTTTTACCTGCGGGGATATCGGCTCGTCAAGCAATTGGTTAGTTATTGGGCAAGTTGCGGCTGATACGGTCGGCATCGACAGCCAAACCAATAGGAGTTTTGGCCCCAGAGCAGGGAGGTTTCCATGGCATATTACTGGCCCCAATACGGTTTCGCCATCGAAGTCGATGACGACCCCTATCTCTTGCCTTTCGACGAAGATGCATTTCCAGGTACGGAGGTCTACCACGTCACCACCGATGTGATCTGCGACCCCGAGTCGTTCTCGGCGCTCGCCCACCACATCGCGCGTATCCACAACATCGAGCTCCCTCACGACTTCGACGAGCTCATCTACTCGCGCCGCCTGATGCTTCACATGCTCTTTGGAGCGGACCCGTCCACGTTCGCACGTGTCTACACCACCAAGGACGCCGCATGAGTGCGAAGAAGCCGCCCCGCCTTGCAGGACTGGGGCGTCGCAAGAAACTCGTCGTTGTCTGCCTGGCTGTCGTCTGCGCCCTCATCGCCGTAGGGCTATACGCCTGGCAGTCGCAGCCCGTGCCCGAAGCGGGCGCCTCAGTCACGACGGCAGAAGGTAAATCGCGCCAAGAAATCCAGGATGAGCTCGACGCCATCGTCCGCGACAACATGATGACGATCTCGGTCGCGCCGGTCGCACAGTTGCAGGAAGGCGGCAAGTTGCGCGTCAACGTGCAAAACGTCCAAGACAACAAGTTTCCCCAGCGCTTCCGCGTGATTCAAAACGACGAGACCATCTATGAGTCCGGTGTGGTCGAAGCCGGCAAGACGGTTGAGACCTGCCCCGCCGGCGATATCCAAGAAGGCGAGGCATATATCGAGATTCAGGCACTCGATGCCAAGACCTACGACACCCACGGCAATCCGACGCGCGTCAAAGTGCGGGTGGCACAGGCAAAAGGCTAGTGGCCGACGCGCTCGCAGGGGCAGCACCCTGTCCCCATTCGTCCAACCATCACGGAAACAGTCCGTGACGAGCAGAAAGGATCGATTATGAACACACCCATGAACCTGAGCGGAGCCAGGGCACTCGCCGTGGGCGCAGGGCTTACGCTCGCACTTGCGATGGGCGCCGCGCCAACGGCGGCCATGGCAGAGGTGCGCGTTGGAACCACCGATGTGACGGTGAAGGCCGACATTAGCAATGTTTCGTTTAAGGCGCCAACGGTCATCCCCTTTGCCGCCAAAGCCGACGGAACGCTTGTAGGACCCTCCGACGAGACGATTACCATCGACAACCTCTCGGCATATGGCATCCACGTCACCAACATGAAGGTCACGGCCAAGAACGACTGGACAATCGTTGCAGACGCAAAGACGGGCTCGGCCCAGAACTCCATCGATTTTAAGGTTGGCCCCGATACGGCAGAAAAGGATGCCAGCTCGGCGACTCAGACTACGGGCCTCGATCTTTCCAAAGACGCAAGCTTCGACATGAAGTACAAGGACATTGGCGACGGAACGGACAAAATTAGGCTCAATGTGAGTGGCCACGTCGCCCGCGTCACGCGTGACATCTACCACGCCACCGGTACGGGAGATCAAGTGGCAAGCATCACCTGGACGGTCGAGCCCGGTGCGCACGCCACGTCCTAAGGCGATTGCACTGGCCGCCATCGTCAGCATCTTGGCGTCCGCACCCGCAATGGCCTTTGCTCAACAAGAGCAAGCGCAAGCGGCCACAGAAGTGACCGTCGATCTTTCGGGCCTTAATCGCGGCAGCCGTCACGAGCCGCTCGTCCAGACGAGCGACACCCGGCAACTCATTGCGGTAGGCGTCGCCACGGTGGGAGCAGGACTGACGTGCCTTGGCCTGCACATCAAACGCAACCAATAGCCAAGCACGACCGGAGTACGCGGAATAGATAGGAGAACCATGGCACCCAAAAACCTTTTGCCCGTTGCCGCGCTCTGCAGCGCACTGGCGAGCGGTACGCCTCTCGCCGCTTGGGCGACGCCCGCCACGGCAAGCTCCTTACCGCAAGCTCTGAACCCCGCGTCGAATTCGTCGGGTATCGTCGCCTGCCAACGTTTTTCGCTCGCACATGCCACGGTCCGAACCTCGGGATGCCTTCACCGCAATACGGTCGACTCGATAGTCGTGGATATCAATCGACCGGACAAGGAGAACGGCCCCCAGACAGGTTGCGCCATCTGCACATGGAAATCGGCTGCAGTCGACGCCGATGGCGACCCATGCGACTTAGAGCTGCGCATCGATATTGCCTCGGTCGATGACTCGGCGAACGGGGCAAAGGTCGTCTTCGACAGCGCGGCCCATGAAGAAGAAGGGGGTGTATGCCTGGGCTGCGTTCCCTCGAATGCCGATGGCGCGCAGCCCATCATCTCCTTTACGGCGTCGCTGCGGCTGACCAAGGCGGACACCGAAGCCATCGCAACGGGAGATGCGCCTTTGCTGTTCTACGCTGGCGACGCGGACGACCAAAAGGCTCAGAGCACCAGGCAGAAGGGCTCGCTTAACCTCACGCGCGGATCAGAACCCGCCCCCATCAATATCGATGCCCAGGAGCCGGGCGTGCAGCGCATTCTCGCCGATCCGGCGCTGCTCCAAATGACGTGGCACGGAGTGGGGTCCGTCGAGATTGCCGCTCCTATATCGCGCGATAATGACAAATCCCCCAAAGACGAGGTCGCAGACGCACCGGCACATGTTGACGATGCATCATCAGAAGACAACGCTGCGGTTCCTCTCGAGAAGCCAAGCGGCAGCGCCACCGAACTAGGCGATTCCCAACCGAAAGACGGCCTGGACTTTGCTGCTCCCCCAGGTGTCGACGAAGGCAACTGTTGCATGATGGTCGCGCTCGACCACACGGAAACCGTCGATGCTGCAAGCATTGAGCCAGTCGCTGCCAATGCGCCCCGCCGCAAAAATATCCTCATCGCATTCCCCAACACCGTCGAGCTCGTCTTTTTGCCTTCGGGCGAAGTCGTCGCGCCTACGGCACTTACAGCAGTGGGAGCAAAGAGCGCATCGAACGATATCCAAGCCATCTCGGCACTTGATGCCACAACGACCGCCAAGTTACACCTTTATTCCGTTGCAGCAGACGGAACGCGAACCGAAGAATTCGACGGAACCAATCTTTTGGTTCCTCGTCGCATCGGTATCCAAGAAGACGTCCCCTATCAAATGGAACTTGAAGGGTTCGATCGCGCACGAGATGCCGACATCATTGCCGCAGCCATCGAATCCCCGCAGCACCTCATGACGCTGCGCTTCGACTTTAGCCCCATCCTGTCCTAGACCGCTAACTGCCGCTTGGCTCGGATACTGAGCGCCCCTCCCCGTTCTGCTACGATTGCCGCGTTAGCATCAATTACAGGAGGGTTCATGCCGGGTTTAGGAACGATCATCAACGTCGCGCTTTTGATCGCGGGCGGTCTGCTTGGCCTTATGGGCGGGCGCTTCATTACGCCTCGCATCCAAGACACGCTCATGAAGGCGTCGGGGTTGTGTGTTCTGTTTATCGGCTTGGGCGGCACCATGCAAAAGATGCTCGTTATCGATGGAGAGGCGTTGGCGACCACCGGCACCACCATGCTTATCGTCTCATTTGCCCTCGGTTCGCTCATCGGCGAGGCCATCAACCTGGAGGCCGCCATCGAGAACCTTGGCGAATGGCTCAAGCGCAAAACCGGCAGCGAAGGCGACAACGAGTTCACCAACGCCTTTGTCTCGGCATCGCTCACCGTGTGTATCGGCGCCATGGCCATCGTAGGATCGATTCAGGACGGTCTGCTCGGCGACTGGTCCACGCTTGCCCTGAAGGGCGCGCTGGACTGCATCATCGTCTGCACCATGACGGCCTCGCTTGGCCGCGGCTGCATCTTCTCGGCCCTGCCCGTTGCCGTATTCCAGGGCACGATCACGCTTTTTGCCGGCGCACTCTCCCCCATCATGACCACCGCAGCCCTCGACAGCCTTTCGCTTGTGGGCTCTATGCTCATCTTCTGTGTTGGGGTTAACCTTATTCGACCTCAGACCTTCCGCACGGCCAACATGCTCCCCTCCGTCGTCGTGGCGGTCATCTACGCCCTCTTGTTCTAAATCTATCTACGTAGCGGTTTCTCGAACACCTGTTTGATGCTGTGCTATGATATGAGGTCACCGAAGCTGCGTTAGGAGAGGAGAAGCGGTGGCCGACCAGGACGTCAAGATGCTCATCGAGCGCATTATGGCCGAGGCCCGGACCCATCAGTCCGCCCGCTTCTCAAACGAAATCTATGCTGACGAGCCGATTCTCAAGACCGGTCGACAGATGCAGAACTTCCTCCCCGACCAGTACCGCAAGATGCGCGAGATATCGCGCTGGCAAGATGATCCCAAAGGCGGCGCGGGACGTTGGCTATCGGAGGCGGAGCTCTTTTACCGCCAAGGCCTGCTGATGGCCGACTTCGAGGACGATTGTCCCTACAACGGCACCTTTAAGTCGTACTTTCCCACCTACAATGCCATGAGCGATCGACAGTTGCGCGGCTACTTTACCTGGCGTGCCCAAGTGCGCCACGGAACTGTCGAGGAAACGTCTACGTCCTTTGCCTTCCTGTATCTCTATGAGCTGATCTGCGGCATTGGCGTAGATGACCCACTCGATGGCTTTAGCAAGATCAAGGCCTTTTGGAACGCCTATCGTGCCTTCGAGCCCGGCATCGACCGGTTTGCACGCGTGTGGTTGCAAGATTACGCCGTTTTCCACGGGCTCGACCCCAAACTGCTTCGCGACTCTAAAACCGTCATGTTCGATAACGCCCTTATCGAGCTGCGGCGCGCGGCTCGAGACCTTGCATCTGCACCGACGCCGCCGGACCTGGCGCCTGCGCGTCGCAAGACCTCCGAGCCTACGCTCCCCCTCCCGCCCGACGAGGCGGGCGAGGAGCGACTCATGGCCGCTATCAACGCCCTCTCCACGTATAACCTCGATAACTCTAGACTCGATCGCAGCCACCATCGCGACCTACGCCACGTGGCATGTGCCGTGTACGTCCGCATGGCGCGCTACTATGACACGCATCGAAAGACCGGTATCGTGGCGAGCTTGTTTGGGGAGGAGACGGCCATGCCCTATACCATGTTTGCCTCGGCCGTGTTCTTTGCGCCCGAGCGCCACGAGGACTGCGAATACCGTCTTGACCCCATCCATATCTACCGCTGCCAAAACGGTTTTTGGGAATGCATGCGAATTCACGGCAGCAGGCAAAAGAGCAGCAAGCTTGGTGAGATGATGCGCGCCTGCGACCAACGTCTGCGCCTGGCCCTAGCCCCCGCCCACCCCCTGAAGGAGGAGAAGGTCCCCAAATATCTGGCCAAAATCATCGATGACGAGATCGTGGCATGGCTTTCGTGGGATGCCGCACACCAGCCCGTCAAGATCGATATCGATTTGAGCCAGCTGGGGCACATTCGGAGCGCCGCCGCGCAAACGCGTGAAGCGCTTTTGATTGATGAGGAGCGCGAGGACGGCACGCCCGTGGAAGCCGAGGCAACGCTTATCGAGCAGCCGGGCCGCGAGTCTGCGCCCGGCATGACTGCCGAAGCTGGCGAGATGACCATACAGCAAGACGAACCCGACAAGCCGACTGTCTCCGCCGAAGAGTTTGGCGTCATGGCACCGCTCCTCGTGTCTGCGCCCGCACCCGTAACGCCCGCGTCTGCCGAAGCTACGAACAAACTCGCGCCCGCCGAAGATGCCTTTCTTCGCGCGCTCCTCGAGCAAAACACAGCGCAAGCGACATCGGCAGTGGAGAGGTCGGGCCAGAGCGAGGATATACTCGTCGACAGCATCAACGAGACGCTCTTTGACCTGGTGGGAGACACCGTTATCGAGTTCGGCGCGGCAGGACCGCAAATTATCGAGGATTACGAAGCAGACGTGAGAGGATACCTAGACCATGAGTGATACCGCATCCGCAGCACCCCGCGTGCCCAAGCGCGTCGCTGCCGTCATTCTCAACTCACTCAAGGGCGGTGTGGTCCCGCGCATCGGCCTTCCCTATATCACCGTAGGGCGCGAGGTCGAGATCCGCGCCCTGCTCACCGATTTGAGTCTCATCGCCGACGGTGGCGCGAGCTTCCGGTTTCTGGTCGGTCGCTACGGCGCAGGCAAGAGCTTTTTGCTCCAGACCATCCGCACGCACGCCATGGGCGAGGGGTTCGTCGTCGCCGATGCCGACCTGTCGCCCGAGCGCCGCCTGCAGGGCGGTCAGGGGCAGGGCCTTGCCACCTACCGTGAGCTCATCCGCAACATATCGACCAAGACGCGCCCCGAGGGCGGTGCGCTCAACCTTATTCTGGATCGCTGGGTCGCCTCGTGTGCCGACGTCGACGAGTCGGTCGTCAATGCCCAACTGGCCCCGCTCGAGGAGATGGTCCACGGCTTCGACTTCGCCCGCATGCTCCGCCGCTACCGCACGGCCGTATCCGAGGGCGATGAAGAGGCCATGAGCCGCGTAACCAAATGGATCCGCGGCGAATACCGCACCAAGAGCGAGGCTCGAGCCGAACTGGGTTCCTCAACCATCATCAGCGATGACGACTGGTACGACTACGTTAAGCTCATTGCGCGCTTTTTGGTCTGCAGCGGCTACAAGGGCATGCTGGTGCTCATCGACGAACTCGTGAATCTGTATAAGATTCCCAACGCGATCACGCGCCAATACAACTACGAGAAGATCCTGACCATGTACAACGACACGCTCCAGGGCAAGGCGCAGTACCTGGGCATGATCATGGGCGGCACGCCAACCTCCATCGAAGACCGCCGCCGCGGCGTGTTCTCCTACGAGGCCCTGCGCAGCCGACTCGCTCAGGGCCGCTTTGCACGCGAGGACCTTAAGGACATGCTCGCGCCCATCATCCGTCTGCAGCCACTCACCTACGAAGAGTTGCTGGTGCTGATCGAAAAACTCATGCAAATTCATGCCGGCTACTTTGGCTGGACGCCCACGCTTACCGAGAGCGACCTGGTGGACTTCCTCAAGATTGAGTTCGGTCGCGTGGGAGCCGACACGCATCTGACGCCGCGCGAAGTCATTCGTGACTTTATCGAGCTGCTCGACATCCTATGCCAAAACCCCGACGCCAACGTGGCCGAGCTGCTGCAAAGCGTCGGCAGTGACGCGCCAGCAGCCGCAACAGACGACACCGGCACCGCAGGCGCCGACCGCAACTTCGCCGAATTCGCCATCTAACCTGCCAAAAAGGGACAGGTTTATTTTAGCAGGTTTTATCTGGGCAAACATTGAAGCAGTCATGCAGCAAGCCACTGCCCGCCGCGTTGAGAGATTCGCTTTTGAAAGGAGGCCCCGTGAACGCCTTTGACCGCTACGCCCCGTTTATCCAAGACTTCATCTACTCCCACGATTGGGAGAGTCTCCGCTCCATTCAGGTTGCGGCGGCAGATGCCATCTTTAACACACAAGACAATGTGCTCCTGACGGCATCCACGGCTTCCGGCAAAACCGAGGCGGCCTTCTTTCCCATCCTGACCGAGTTTTGGGAGAAGCCGCCCGCGAGCGTGGGCGCCCTCTACATCGGCCCCCTCAAGGCGCTCATCAATGATCAGTTCGTCCGCCTTAACGACCTCTGCGAAGAGGCCGATATCCCTGTCTGGCACTGGCATGGCGATGTCTCGCAGTCGCACAAGGCTAAGCTCATCAAAAAGCCGAGCGGCATCTTACAGATTACGCCCGAGTCACTCGAGGCGCTCCTGATCCATAAGCACATGGCGATCCCGCGCATGTTTTGCGACCTGCGCTATGTGGTCATCGACGAGGTCCACTCGCTCATGCGCGGCGACCGTGGCGGGCAGACGCTCTGCCTTATCGAGCGACTCTCGCGCATGGCCGGCGTGCAGCCTCGACGCATTGGCCTTTCGGCCACCATCGGCGACCCCGAGCGCACGGGCGCTTTTCTCTCACAGGGAACGGGACGTGACTGCGTTATCCCCCGTTTTGAGGAACCGCGCCGCGTGTGGCGCATCTCCATGGAGCACTTCTACAACTCGGGTCCCCAGGCACAGCAGCGGGGATTCGAGAGCATGGGTCCTCAAGAGGCCGAAGTGCTTGCCTCCGAGCGCATTGAGGCTGTGGCACCCACGGCGCTGCCGGCCGACACCCAAGGCATGTGCCACAGCGGACAGCCCACACAGGACAAGCGCCGTCAACGTCGCAAACGGGCACAGGGTAAGGCTACCTCCGGGAACCGCTGCACTTCCTCGGCCCCCGAGGGCGAAGTCGACATCCCCCGGGCCGCCGAGCAAGCGCTCCTCAACCCCACCGACACCGCACCCGACAACGCCGATCCCGGCATGGGCTATATCTTCGAACACACCCGCGGGCGCAAGTGTCTGGTCTTTGCCAACTCGCGCGAGGAGGCAGAGGCCGTATGTTCCATGCTGCGCAGCTACTGCGAGAGCCGACACGAGCCTGACCGTTTCCTCATCCATCACGGCAATCTTTCGGCATCGTTGCGCGAGACGGCAGAAGAGCTCATGCGCGATGAGGAGCAGGCACAGACGACCGTCACCACCTCTACGCTTGAGCTTGGCATCGATATCGGCCGTCTGGAGCGTGCGTTTCAGATCGATGCGCCATTTACCGTCAGTTCCTTTTTGCAGCGAATGGGCCGCACGGGACGCCGCGACCTTCCGCCCGAGATGTGGTTTGTCATGCGCGAGGAAGAGCCCGAGCCGCGCACGATGATGCCCGAAACCATTCCGTGGAAGCTCCTGCAGGGCATCGCACTCGTACAACTCTATCGCGAGGAAAAGTGGGTCGAGCCGCCCGAGCTCGATCGACTCCCCTACAGTCTGCTCTATCACCAGACTATGTCGACGCTTGCCAGCACCGGAGAGCTCACGCCGGCAGAACTTGCCCAGCGCGTGCTCACGCTCAGTTATTTCCACCGCGTCTCAGCCGATGACTATCGCGTGCTGCTGCGTCACCTCATTAAGATCGACCATATCCAGGTCACCGAGGGCGGCGGGCTCATCGTGGGCCTCGCGGGCGAGCGCATCATCAACAATTTTAAGTTCTACGCCGTGTTTCAGGAAAACGAGGAGTTCACCGTCCGCAGCGAGTCGGCCGAGCTGGGCACGATCGTCAATCCCCCACCGCCCGGTGAACGCATCGCCATCGCCGGGCACTGCTGGATTGTCGAGGAAGTGGACTGGAAGCGCCACACCGTCTTTGCTACGCAGGTCAAGGGCCGTGTGCCGGCCTACTTTGGCGACTGCCCCGGCGACATCAACACGCATGTACTCGAGCGCATGCGCAAGGCGCTCAACGAGCACGCGACATATCCATACCTTATGGGCAACGCGCGAGCCCGTCTGGCGCAGGCTCGCCATACGGCCGAGATTTCGGGTGCGGGCACTAGGCCACTCATTAACCTGGGCGGCGACACCTGGGTGCTCTTCCCCTGGCTGGGCAGCTATGCCTTTTTGGCGCTCGAGCGCATACTCAAGATTAAATGTGCCGCGGAGCTGGGCCTTCGCGGACTCGACCCGTCGCGCCCGTACTTTATGCAGTTTAAGATGAAGGCCGACGAAGAGACGTTCTTTGAGGTACTCGCCGCCGAGGCCGAGAAGGACTTCGATCCCATCGAGCTCGTCTATCCCGGCGAGGTGCCTTACTTTGATCGTTACGATGAGTTCGTTCCCGAAGAGCTCGTGCGTAAGGGCTTTGCCGAAGGCGTGCTCGACATAGAGGGTATGAGGCAGCGTGTCCGCAGCTGGCGCGACCACGCATAAAACGGGGCTGACTATATGAGCAGTCAATTTGGGACGGGGCTATTTTAGCTGCCCTTGCAGGTAAAGCGAAAGGTTTGGCCGATTAGTGGCAGGGATAGCTAAAATAGCCCCGTCCCAAATTGACTGCTCCCGATGTGGAGCGAGCCGGCATCCGAAAGCAGCTAAAAAGCCCCGTCCCAGAAAGACTGGTCGCAGAAAGACGCGCTAGTCGTGAAGGACGGCGCCGAGGAAGTCGGCGTCAAAGGGCACGGCTTCGGCAAAGGCATGGTTCCCGTCGCTGGCGATGAGCAGGTAGTTTTCCTCGCCGCCGAACTCTGTATCGCCACAGGGGACCACCCAGGCGTGGCCGAATACCTCGAGTGCCGTGGCAGCACAGTCGCGCAGGAACGTTACATCGCTCCCCTCGTTTGCGCTCACGATATTGGCAACGTAGATACCCCCGGGGTTCAGGCTGCCCCGCACTAAACGCAACGCCTCAACCGTCGCCAGCTCGCCTACGGGCTCGGCACCGCCAAAGCAATCGCTCACGACCACGTCGTAGCGACGATGGCCCACACTCGTCACACCCAGATACGAGCGAGCCTCAGCGGTTATCACCCGCAGGCGATCGCCCGCCGCGCGCTCTAGCTCGTCTAGGTAGAACCAGCGGCGCGCCAGGCGCGTAATCTCTCCGTCATACTCGATAACGTCCATGCGCAGGCCCTCATGCGACATCAGCGCAAATTTGGGATAGGCAAACCCGCCGCCACCTAGCATAAGCATACGGCTGATACCGTGACCATAAACGTCACGCATCGCATCCTCGGCCTCAAACACGTCGTCAAACGCGCGATAATACGCAAAGACGGGCTCCGCCCAGCGCTCGCCGACGTAACTCGCGCTTTGGTAGACACCGCCCTGCACCAATACGCGGACTTCATCGCCGCCCTCATCGTGCACGCGTTTCACACGCGCCAACCCATTGCGGGTTCGCGCAACCTGCAGGCAGGCAGCACGAACAGCGACGGCAGCCGCACCAAGCGCCGCGGCTCCCAGAGCAACGCCGGCAACAACGCCGGCAGAAACACTCGGTTTGTTCATCTAGAGCTCCTTTTGCAGATAAAGGCCATGGTCATAAAATCCAAGATGGCGATAGTACTCGCGTGTGCCAATCGCGCTGATCACGTTGATGCGCGCATAACCCGCATCCCGGGCAATCTCGCACGCACGCTCTACGAGCAAACGCCCCAACCCGTGATGCTGCGCCGCCTGGCCCTGGTCGCCCACGCGCGCCGCCATGCCGTACACGTGCACCTCGCGAATCATCGCCTCGTCCGGCGTCGTCGGCAACTCGTCCGCATGCGCGGCAACAAACGAATGGTCGGGCAGCGACAGGCGCAAAAAGCCCGCAATCTTGCCCTGCGGCGTCACCCACTGCAAAAAGCGCTCGTGCGTCACCGGCGTCTCGTACGCTACATCCTCGTCAAGGGTCAGTTCATCCAAGTCGGCACCCGCCGTGCTGATCTCGCGATAGCGTATCTCACGCACCGTCGCACCGTCACCCCGAGCAGCCAGGCGGTTCTCGACGAGCTGACGCAGGTTGGGCTTCTTGTTGCCCACCATAATGTCATCGGAGCTAAAATCGCGGATCATGCGGCTGATACGGCAGAACGGCGGCGTCACCACGATGTCATCGGCTAGCACGTCGAGCAGCTCCTCCTCGGTATAGGGGCGCCACTCGCCGCGCTCGTAACAGCCCACCAGACGCGAGCCCTCGATGAGCGCGCACGGGTAGACCTTGACCTCGTCGGGCATAAAGGCCCCCTCGGTCATAAAGCGCTCGTAGTCGCGCTTGTCCCCCTCGGGTGTGGCACCCAGCAAGTTGAGCATAAAATGCGCGTGGATCTTAAAGCCAAACAGGCGCGCAAGCGAAAACGCCCGCTCGATTTGCCCCACCGAAATGCGACGCTCGTTGATATCGAGCAGGTACTGGTCGAGGCTCTGGATGCCCATCTGAATCTTGGTGCAGCCCAGGCGGCGGATGAGCGTAAGCGCCTGCGGCGTTACGGCATCGGGGCGCGTCTCGATAACGAGTCCCACCACGCGATGCTTCGCCGTCTCGTTGATGCGCTGCTGACGCTCGAGCTCCTCCATCGTTGCCGTCTGCCACTCGGTGACCTCGCCCCACGGCGTACCGGGGCCGTACAGACGACGCACCGCACGGTTATAGCCGCGCACGGCAGCATCCACACGCTCCTGCTCGTCGGCAACGCCGGCAGCGAGCTCGGCCTCGTCTGTCGCAATGCCGGCAGCCCGATAGCGCTCGCGGCGCTCCGCTACCACCGGCGGCAGGGCATCGGCGGGTGCATCGTCGAGCAGACGCCCCGCCTCGGCACGGCTGATGCCCGGACGCGCCAACATGGGGTTGGCCGCCACGCCGGCGACGGCATCGTCATTGAGCGCACGGAAAAGCTCCGACATAAACCATGTCTGATAGCCTTCCGGATAGTCGCTCCAGGTGCCACCGAGCACAATGAGCTCAATCTTATCGGTCGCATGCCCCATCTGCGAAAGCGCGGTCAGACGAGCGCTCACCTGCAGATACGGATCGAAGCAATTTTGCTCCGCACGGGCGCACGCGGGCTCGGCATGCAAATAGCTTTTGGGCATACGCAGGTCGTTGGGGCAAAACAGGCAATCGCCCGAGCACGGCCACGGCTTGGTGATGACGGTAATGGTCGCTACGCCCGAAGCCGTGCGGCGCGGCTTCATGCGTAGCACCTGCAGCAGTTGACGTTCCAGATCGGAATCGACATTCCACGCAGCCCAACGAGCCGGATCCTCACGTTTAACCCGCTGGTAGAACGGCAGCAGACGGCGCTTGGCCAGATCGCGCTTGTCGGCACCCTCACGGCGTGCCTCGGCATGTATCAATTTGACGAGCGCCTTGTCGTCCACGGTCTCGCCGCGACGCAAGGCTTTAAGTATGTTCAAGATAATCTGTTCCATGCCCCCATTGTAAAGGCAAAGGCGCCGGAGCCCGTCACGGCCCCGGCGCCTTCATCAAAGAGCACGCCTATATGTACCGATCTCCGAAAACCGCGTGTCACTCCGGATCAAACGACATGTCACCCGAACCGACCTCAAAACGATACGTGGCAGACTTATCACCGTTATCGAATTCAAGATTCAAAATGGTCTCGCCGTCGTAGCCAAGCGGAAGGAAATCGCTCTCGAAGTCGCCGCTGCCCACGGTAAGGCTCGCCTTAAAGCCCGTAGAATTCGGAACCGTCATCTCCACATCGCCCGAGGCCACGCTCACGTCCATCGACTTCGCGGGGGCCTGGTAAAGCTCGAACGTCACATCGCCCGAACCGACCTCAGCGCTGAGCGCATCAGTCACGCTGCCCGAAAACTCTACATCTCCCGCACCCAGGAAAAGGTCGAAACCATCACAGATGACACCGGCAATCTGCAGATCACCCAAGCCCACGTGCGCGTTGACTCCCTTCAGATGTTCGGCAACACGGCGTGGCAGCTCAACCGTAACTGAGCGATCGATTGCCTTACCGTTATCACTTCCAAACTGGGAAACCTTGAGCGTCGAGTCCTCGACGGATGCGATGTTTTGCGTCGCGGCCTTGGAGGCATCCATACCCTCGGCAACGCGCCCCCGCTCTATAACGCGAGCCTTGTTGCCATCAACAACCTTGACGTCCACCGAAGCCGCATTGATATCGAAATCGAGATAGCGGAACTCATCGGCATCAAAAGTCACACTCGAAAGCTGCTGAGGCCGAGCGGAATAGTTACCGCTATTCAAGGAATCGTCCTCGTCAAACATATCGTCAAAATCAGACAAATGGCCAGATAGAATACCGGTCGTACGCACCATATCGGAATGAGCCAATAGCCGCGAAATGCCAAAGACAAGCCCAATGATAAGCACAAACGCTCCGACGCCAACGCCCAAGCGTACCTTGGATTCATGCGAAAGCTTCATCATTCATCACCCTCTTTGGCAATCGGCTCAGCGGTGGTCGCGGTAGCCACATCAGTATCAACCGCAGCGGAAACATTCCGAGCCCTAGCCGTCACCGATGCCGGACCAACCTGAATATCACCGCGCGCCCAATCGCCATCGAGCGCACGCGCCACCCAGTGATAGATGGGAATCGTAAAGAAGATCAGCGCGGCAAAGGGGCCGGCGCCAAACGGGAACATCAGCAAAAAGAACAGTAGCCAGCACACGGCCCAATACGGGAACGACTGGAACGGGCCCTTCACCGGAATCGAGCCAACTGCGCCGCCACTCGTCGCCTGCGCCGTAGCAGCATTGGCGGCCTGCGCACTCCAGCTTGCCGCTTGTGCCGCCTTGGCGGCGGCATCACTCGCCTGTGTTGCCGCCTCGGTGGCGCGTGCCGCCGCCTCATGGGTGCGGGCGCGCTCTGCCGCCTCGGCCTCGCGCTGGCGGGCGCGGTCCTCGTTCTCAAACTCGATATCGTCCTCGATCTCGTCGCTCGGATTGAGCAGCTCGTCCAGGCTCACGCCATAGAGTTTGGCGAGCGAGATCAGGTTCTCGGTATCGGGCGAGCTCTCCGCGCGCTCCCATTTACTGACCGCCTGGCGCGACAGTCCCAGCTTTCGCGCCAGCCCTTCTTGGCTAAAGCCTTTGCTGCGGCGAAGGTCGGCGAGCCGCTGCGCAGTTTCTACATTCATGGTTCCTCCTATGTGATGCCAGCCGTGCCGCCGGACCGTTTTTGTTCTTAAGGCGCCTTGCACAGTTAAAAATCTATCCGCCACCGCCAAAAGCATGCCACCTATTCTAGTGAGATTTTTGACAACCGGCGGTTGCGGGTGCATATGAGCTGCGGAAATGTGTCCAAACAAAGCAATGACACGTAGCTTGGTTGTCCCCGTTGCGGCGTTAACGGTAGTATGGTCGTACTGTTTATTCCGCACCGCCAACGGAGGGAGTCCCGCGCCGTGAACCGCGATTTCGCCTCATCGCTCATCCAGCTCAACAACACGTTCTATCGCGAGCACTCCGCCTCCTTTTCCGATACGCGTCAGGCCCCGTGGCCCGGCTGGGTACGCACCATGGATATCGCGCTCGAGCAGCTCGACGTCGCCACAATCGAGCATCCCGTCCGCGTCTTCGACCTTGCCTGCGGCAATATGCGATTCGAGAACTTTGCCGCCGGCGGCGCACTTGCCGCCAAGGGCGTCGACGGCGCAAACTCCTCGGCAGATGCCAGCTGCCCGTTTGAGTTCTATGGCGTCGACTCGTGCCAAGACCTGGCTATCGATGCGCACGGTCACGCCCTGCGCATTCCCAACCTGCACTTCCAGGAACTCGACGTGCTCGACGCCCTCATGAAGCTCAACCCCGCCGAGACACCCGACGCGCTTTTCGACGCCCCGCTCGCCGATATCTCGGTCTGTTTTGGCTTTATGCACCACGTGCCGTCGTGCGAGTACCGCGTACGCGTGCTCGACGCCCTGGTGCGGCAGACGCGCCCGGGCGGCATCATCGCCATTAGCTTTTGGGAGTTTATGAACGACGAGCGCATGGCGCGCAAGGCCGTTCGCGCCGAGGCCCGCGCCGAGCTCACCCCGCCGTTTGAGGGTTACGATTCCGCGCAGTTTGAAGCCGGCGACCACCTCATTGGCTGGCAAAACGACCGCCACGCCTACCGCTATTGCCATCACTTTGACGATCAGCAGATCACCGACCTGGTGCGCGGCGTTCGCACGTTCTACAAGAGCGGCGAGGTCCCCGTACGCGAGCTTGAGCGCTTCCATGCCGACGGTCGCAGTGGCGAGCTCAACCGCTACGTGATTCTCAAGCGCCTGTAGGCACCGACGACTCGCCGTCGAGCCGCACCGCGTCTTTCGGGCAAGCTATGCCTACCCTTTTTTCAACCCATTGATGGAACGCGCAGCTATGCGTTCCATACTTATGACCAAGGAGCCTCATGGGAGCCGTCCACGTTCGCACGCCTAAGAACTTTGTGCTCGAAGAGCGCCTGGAGCGCTACGCCGATGCGATTGAGACGAACCCTGAAATCTATGCCGGAGATTGGCGCGAGGCCTGTGCGCCCGCAGGCAGCAAGTCTTTCGAACACCTTCACCTGGATCTTGGCTGCGGCAAGGGAACGTACCTTGTAGAGCGCGCGGCCCACGAGCCAAACACGCTCTTTATCGGCATGGACCAGGAGCCCATCTGCATCGCCTATGCCGCACAGAAAATCTGCGAGCAGGAACTGACCAACGCACTCGTCCTGCCCCGAGGCGCCGCATCGTTGCCGCAGCTGTTTGCCACAGGCGAGCTCGATGCCATCACTATCAACTTTCCCACGCCGCAGCCCAAGGCCAAGTACGCCAAAAAACGACTCGTCCATGTCGACCATCTGATGCTCTACCGCCCGCTTTTTTCAGCCGGCGCCACCGTCACGCTGCGCACCGACAGCAAGCCATTGCGCGACTACGCCCTGGGGCAGTTTGCCGCGGCCGGCTACGACACACTATGGGTAAGTGACGACGTTCGCCGCGACCATCCCGAGCATCCCGAGACCGAATACGAGCGCCGCACGCGCGAGATGGGTGCCGCCGTCTATGGCATTTGCGCCACTCCCGACGCGCTGCCCAGCGATGAACAGCTCACGGCGGGGCGCGCGCAGGAGCAAAGCCTTGCGTGCTACCTGCCCGACAATCTCGATGAGCTCACCTACGTGCCCCTCGGCATGGAAGAGGCCGTCGAGAATTTCAAAAACCGCGCCCGCAAGGGCAAGAAGCGCTTACCGCAGGAGTCCCAGGGGCCTCTGATGGTCGCGGCTTCGGCAAACAAGCGCAAATAGGCGCCAGCAAACGACCCTCAAATCTAAGTGAGTAGACTTTTTTGCAATAGCCAAGCACAACCCGCATAACCAATACTAAAACCGCAGGTAGAGCCTTTGCGCAAAAGCCATGTGCTCGCGATATTGCAAAAAGTCTACTCACTTAGCTGGCAACTGCACCAAACAGCTGGGCAGAACGCCCATTTCCTGCATTTTCTTGCCTGCGAACGCATCGATGCGACGCTACGCCATAATAGTTGGCGGACAATCGCGAGAGAAAGCAAACACATGGCACAGACCACGACAGATACCGCCGCCAGCACCGTCTCCGGTGCCGGCGCCGCCAGCTCGTTCTCGGGCGGCACGGGAACCGAAGCCGAGTTTGGCTCGCTCGGCGCGCTCTCTCCCACCTGGTGGGAGCCCGAGGACGGCAGCGAGCCCGAACCATGGCTCACGCCCGATCAGGCCTTCGAACGCTTCTTTGAATGGACGAGCGACCGTGGCATTGAGCTGTGGAATCACCAAGAAGAGGCCCTCATGGACCTGGCCGCCGGCGATCACGTCATTTTAGGCACACCGACCGGATCGGGTAAATCGCTCGTCGCGCTGGGCATGCTCTTTATGGGCATGGCTCAGGGCAAGCGCTGCTATTACACGGCCCCCATCAAAGCCCTGGTCAGCGAAAAGTTCTTCGACCTGGTACAGGTACTCGGCCGCGATAACGTCGGCATGATCACCGGCGATACGCATATCAATACCAAGGCGCCCGTCATCTGCTGCACGGCCGAAATCCTTGCCAACGATGCGCTGCGCGAGGGCGAGGGCGCCGACGTGGGCTGCGTGGCCATGGACGAGTTCCACTACTTTGCCGACCCCGACCGCGGCTGGGCCTGGCAGGTACCGCTGCTCACCCTGCCCCACACGCAGTTTATGCTCATGAGCGCCACGCTCGGCGATGTCACCGCGATCGCCGCCTCGCTCGAGGAGCACACCGGCGCTGCTTGCGACTTGGTTGTCGATGCCCCGCGTCCTGTTCCGCTGAGCTACGACTATGTGACGACCTCCCTCGAGGGCACGGTCGAGCTCGCGATGCGCCGCGGCGAGGCCCCGCTCTATATCGTGCACTTTAGCCAGGATGCCGCCCTTGCGACGGCACAGTCGCTCGCCAATTTTGGCATCGCCAGCAAGGAGCAGCGCGAAGCCATCAAAGAAGCGGCAAAGGGAACGAGCTTCTCCACGGCCTTTGGCAAGATTCTCAAGCGCCTGCTTGGATGCGGCGTCGGCGTGCACCATGCTGGCATGTTGCCGCGCTATCGCCTGCTGGTCGAGCGCTTGGCGCAGCAGGGCCTGCTGCCCGTCATTTGCGGCACCGACACACTCGGCGTCGGCATCAACGTACCCATCCACACCGTGGTGCTCACCGCGCTCACCAAGTTCGATGGTTACAAAATGCGTCGTCTGCGCGCCCGCGAGTTCCATCAAATTGCCGGTCGCGCCGGTCGCTCGGGCTTCGATACCGAGGGCATGGTAATCGCCGAGGCACCCGAGCACGAGATCGAGAATGCCAAGCTTATGGCCAAGGCGGGCGACGACCCCAAAAAACTCCGTAAGATTAAAAAGAAAAAGGCCCCCGAGGGCTTTGTCTCATGGAACAAGCAAACTTTTGAGCGCCTGATCGAGACGCAACCCGAAACACTCAAGCCACGCCTGCGCATCACGCACTCTATGGTGATTAGTGTGGTCGAGCAGGGCGGCAATGCCCGAGCCCGCGTACATGACCTCATCGAGACAAGCCTGCAGACCCCCGAAGAAAAGGCCAAGCTTGAGGTTCGCGCCGACGAGATCTTCGCCACGCTCATCGACTCCGGCGTCGTCGTGCGCACCGAGGTGCCGCCCGCACCCGACGCTCCGGCTGACGCCGCGCCGGATATCGACTACGCGCTGACGGTCGACCTGCCCGAGGACTTTGCGCTCGACCAGCCGCTCTCGCCGTTTTTGCTTGCCGCGCTGGAGCTGCTCGACCCCGAAAGTGAGACCTATACCATGGACCTCATTTCGATGGTCGAGGCCACGCTCGAGGACCCCAAGCAGGTATTGCGCGCACAGGAGCGCGCCGCACGCGATCGCGCTATGGCCGAGATGAAGGCCGACGGCATCGAGTATGAGGAACGCTTGGAGCGCATTCAAGACGTCACGTACGAAAAGCCGCTCGAGGATTTGCTCGACGCCGCTTTTGACAAGTACTGCCAGGAAGTGCCCTGGGCAAACGACTACCAGCTCTCTCCCAAGAGTGTCCTGCGCGATATGCTGGAAAGCGCGAGCGATTTTAAGGGTTACATTCAAAAGCTCGGCATCGCCCGCTCCGAGGGCATTTTGCTTCGCTACCTGGCAGAGGCCTACCGTTCGCTCGACCGCACCGTACCCATCGAGAAGCGCGACGAGCGCCTGCGCGACATTATCTCGTGGCTGGGCTTTGTGGTGCGCTCGGTGGACTCGAGCCTGGTGGATGAGTGGGAGAACGCCGGCAACCCGGCAGCCCTCGATGCCGCGCCGCCACAGGGCATCGACGAGGTCGTGGCGGACCGCCGCGGCTGCACGCTGCTGGTGCGCAATGCGCTCTTCCGCCGCGTGACCCTTGCCGCCCGTGAGCACGTTCGCGACCTGGGCGAGCTCGACGACGACTGGGGCATGAGCGAGATCCGCTGGCAAAAGGCCCTCGATGCCTACCATGAGCAGCACGAGGAAATCCTCACCGACGGAGACGCCCGCAGCGCCGCGATGTTTTCCATCGATGAGTCCGACGAGAAGACCGCGCACGTATGGCACGTGCACCAGATCTTTGCCGACGAGGACGGCGACCACGACTTTGGCATCATGGGCGATGTCGATCTGGACGCCACGCAAGACGGCGGTGAAGTCATCTTCAAAAACTACCGCGTCGGCTTTATCGAAGACCTGCTCGAGGACTAGTCGAACATACTGGAACGAAACGAAGCGGGGCCGTTGGCAATATCGCCAGCGGCCCCGTTTTTGCACTATACGCTATGCCTTACTCGGTATCCTCGACCTCATACGAATCCGCCTCGGCTGGCTCATCGTTTGTCTCTGGCGCAGCCCCGCGCGCCTCATCAAACGCCGCCTTCATGGTCTTGTTGCCCCACGTGAGCTTGCGAATGGTAAGATCGTCGGCCTTCTTGTTGGCTAGGCGCAGATTGTTCTCGGAGGACAGCAATGCCTCCTTGGTTTTCTGCAGATGGCTAATCGTCTTGTCGATCTCATCGATTGCCGTTTGGAACTTGCGGCTCGCGATCTCGTAGTTGCGACCGAAATCATTCTTGAACTTCTCCATCTTGGCTTCGAAGTTCGTGACGTCGATATTCTGCTGTTTGTACTCCGCTAGCTCCTGCTTATAGCGCAGTGAGCCCATGGCGGCGTTGCGAAGGAGCGTGATCATGGGAATGAAAAACTGTGGGCGAATCACGTACATCTTCTCGTAGCGATAGCTCACGTCGACTATCCCTACGTTATAGAGCTCGCTCTCGGGCTCGAGCAACGTGCAGAGCACCGCGTACTCACAGCCTTTCTGGCGACGATCGTGATCGAGTTTCTTAAAGAAGTCCTCGTTTTTATGCTTGGTCGCGGTCTCGTCGTTCTCGTTTTTCATCTCGAACATAATCGAAATGACCTCGTTGCCGCTCGCGTCGCACTCGCGGAAGATAAAGTCGCCCTTGGTACCCTCGGACGCATCGTTATCCTTCTCGAAGTACGCGTTGGGAAATGCCGTCATGCGCAGACGGTTAAACTCGGTCTCGCAGTGCTGCTCGAGCGACTCGCCCACCATCTTGGTGGACAGACGGACCTTCATGTCCTTAAGGCGCTCGATCTCTTCATCCTTGTAGCGAATCAGGTCATCGCTCGCGCGCTTGGCCTGCGCAAGCTCGAGCTCGTGTGCCGCCTTGGCCTGTTCCTCGCGAGAATCGCGCACCGCCAGCTCGCTCGTCAGTTTGGCACGCGCCTCATCGCGCTCTCGCTCCGCCGCGGCGACCGCCTTCGACAGCTCCATTTTTGCAGAAAGCTCTTGCTCACGAAGCTGTGCACGAAGGCCCTCGGCCTCGCGCTCAGACTGAGCCTTTGCGGCGGAAAACCTCTCTTGTACCTTCGCGCGATAGTCAGCAAGCGCGCGCTCGGCCTCGCTGCGAGCGGCATCGAGCTCACGCTGCGACTCTGCCGCGGCAGCGGCAAGCGCCATCTCCTGGGCCTTGTCCGCCGCGGCAAGCCTGGCCTGCAGCTCGGCAATCTGAGCATCACGTGCAGCTAAATCGTTTTGAGCAGCATTGCGCGCCGCCGACTCGACGAGCTTGGCTTCGTCATCTTTGCGCTCCAGCTGCGCACGCAAATTGTCAATCTCGCGCTGGAGTTCGGCATTCTCCTTTTGAGCGTTGGCTCGTGCCTCTACCGCCGCGCGCTGGCTTGCACTCTCGCGCTCTGCGGCAGCGCCCTCGAGCTTGGCGCGCAGCTCGGCGAGCTCAGCATCGCGCTTGGCAACCTCTTGTGCCAGCTGTTGAGCTGCAGCGTTCTTCTGCTCGGTAAGCTGAGCGTTGCGCTGGGACTCTGCCTCTTGCAAGGCAGCCATCGAACGCGAGCGCTCAAGCTCCAGCGCTTGCTCGCCCTCGCGCTGGACCGCCTTCACACGCTCATCCAGGTCGCGCGAAAACTCGGCATTGCGCACTTGCTTGACGATATCCGCATAGCCGGATGCATCGACCTTAAATACTTCGCCGCAATGTGGGCACTTGATCTCGTTCATAGCAGCTCCTCGCTGGACGCAAATTTCAACCGCCTACACTCTACCGCGCCGCACGGACAAAAAAGGTGCCGCCGCCATAATGGCAACGGCACCAGAACCGCCACAAAGGTGCCCGTCCCCTTTGTGGCGGTTTGTGTGACGGTTCGAGAATTACAATCCAAAGAAGCCTAGGATTTGGTCACGGCTTACGGGCTTGTACTCGTTGGCATCGAGGCCGACATCGTAGCGAAAGATAGGACGTTCGCGATCGCGGTTGCGCGTATTGGTGCGGTCTCCCCTGCTGTGGATATGCCCATGCAGCATAATGGCGCCACGCGCCTTGCCGTTCCAGCTGAGCATGGGGTAATGGCTCATAACCAGACGATGGCCCTTGGCATAGCCGGGAGCAATCTCCAGGTAATCGCGCACGTCTTCCCAAATCTGCGGTACGTCGGGATCTTTCCAGTCACCGTCATGGTTACCACGGATGAGCGTCACGTTCTGGCATTCAATGCGTTTACGCAGGCGCACCGCCTCCGCCAGGGGCAAACGATAGGTAAAGTCACCCAGAATATAGAGGCGGTCATCCGCAGCCACGCACTCATTGATGGCATCGATGACCTTGCGGTTCATCTCCTCAACCGAGCCAAACGGTCGGTCCATGTCGTGCAAGATATTCGTGTCGCCCAGGTGCAGGTCGGCGGTAAACCACATCATCGGCTCAGTCCTCATTTCGCAACGCGTCCAACTCGTGCTAAGTATACAGACGCAGCGATGCGGCAGTTACCCAAAGAGCCCGCCAAACAGTCCGCGACGGCGCTTGTCTTTCTTTTTCGACGCATCACCCTGAGTTTTCTTGTCCTGTCGCATCTTACGATCCTGCTCCAGCTCATCGTCGTCGAGTAGCATATCCCACTCAAACGAATCGTCCGTCAAATCGAACAGGTCGTCGTCATCAAACATGGCAGCCTCCCTTACCGACTAGCGAGCATCCACCACATAGAGGCCAACGCGCACCTGGTGCCACGGGCTACGCTCGGGGGCAACCTGCTGCACGCGGGCCTCAAATACGTCCTCGTGGCCGTAATACATCATCAAGGACAGCGGGCCGACCTCGTTTCCCGGAACATAGCCAAGTTTGGTCTTGCCATAGTAGATCGCGACCGCCTCGGGATCATGGGGATTATCGCGCTCGGCGCACAGCGTCAGTTTATCGCCCGCTTTAAAATCGCCTAGGACCAAAGCGCCGTCGGCATATTGAAATCCTGCGATATGAAACGACAGAAGAACACGTGAGGGCTCGTACATAGCAACTCCCCTAACGGCCGGATAAACCGGCGTTTAACCTTGCCGAGAAGTCTACGGGTCCGTGCGGACACAAATTCATCCTGTCTGCGTCTTTTCGACCGTTTGTCCCTACGCCATCTGATTTTAATGCACAAACATGCGCACGAATTTGTGCTTCCAGTTTGCGTAAGGGGCATAGCGGAATGGCACGTCCAGCCACGTTGCCTTGTTCACGATGCTTTTCTTGTGGCTAAACGTATCGAAGCTCTCGCGTCCATGGTACTGCCCCATACCGCTCGCTCCCATGCCGCCAAAGCCCATATGGCTCGTAGCCAGATGCATGATCGTGTCGTTGACGCAACCGCCACCAAAGGGCACGTAACGCACAAAGCGCTGCTGAACCTCACGGTCCTGGCTAAAGATATACAGGGCCAGCGGCGTCGGACGATCCGTAATAAACGTCTCGGCCTCGTCTAGGCTCTCAAACGTCAGCACCGGCAAGATGGGACCGAAAATCTCCTCCTGCATCACGGCGTCATCGGGGGCCACGCCGTCCAAAATTGTCGGCTCAATCTTGAGCGAAGCCTCGCGCGCAGCACCTCCAAGCACGACCTTATCGGGATCGATTAGCCCATGCACGCGCGCAAAATGCTTGGCATTGACGATATGCCCGTAATCCTCGTTGTCGAGCGGATGCTCGCCAAACATACGGCGCGCCTCTTCCTTGATGAGGCCCAGCAACTCGTCGTGCACACGCGTATCGACCAGCAGGTAGTCGGGCGCCACACAGGTCTGCCCCACGTTGAGCCATTTACCAAAGGCGATACGCCGTGCCGCAACCTTCAAGTTTGCCGTCGCATCCACGATACAGGGACTCTTTCCACCCAGCTCAAGCGTCACGGGCGTAAGGTTTTTACTTGCGCGCTCCATGACGAGCTTGCCGACCGGAACGCTACCGGTAAAGAAGATCTTGTCCCAGCACTCATCGAGCAGTGCTTCGTTCTCGGCGCGCCCGCCCTCGACAACTGTCACCAGGCACGGATCAAATGCCTCTTCGCAGATCTGCTTGAGCACCGCACTCGATGCCGGAGCATAGGCGCTCGGCTTGATGACCACAGTATTGCCCGCGGCAAGGGCGCCGGCGAGCGGCTCGAGCGTTAGCAAAAACGGGTAGTTCCACGGGGCCATGATGAGCGTGACGCCATAGGGCACGGCTTGCGTTTTGCACACACTCACGGCGTTGGCAAGGTCGCACAGACGCAGGCGCGGACGACTCCATCGAGCCACATGCGCGATCTGATGACGAATCTCGGAAAGCGACGTGCCGATCTCGCACATATACGCCTCGTCATGCGACTTTCCCAAATCGGTCTTGAGCGCATGGGCAATATCGGCCTCGTGGGCCCGCACCGCATCGCGTAAACTCACGAGCGCACGACGTCGAGCATCGACATCAAACGTGGCGTGCGTCTTAAAGTAGACGCGCTGGTCTCCGACGATGCGCGCATTTTCCTCGGTGTTCATGGACCCTCCTAGTTCTCGCCCTCAAACATACCACCCGCGACGACCTCGTACATGCGCATCAGCTCCAAACGGTCCTTCAAAAGTGGAACTGGGTACAGCGGATTGGCCTCGGCATCGGCATGCGCCGCTATCTCGGGAATGTCGGAGCGGCGAATGCCCGTCACATATTTGGGAATGTCCAAGGCGGCGTTCATTCGATCGGCCCAATCGATAAAGGCCTCGACGGCATGCGTCAGGGCGCCCATGCCCGTCTGCCCCGTAATGGAGGCGGGCAGACCGCGCGTGAACTCGGGGTCGTGCACCGCAAAGCGCGGGATAAGCACAAAGTCGTTAATGGGGTACTTGTAGTGCGTCTCGTTATCGGTGATAACCGCCGCGAGCGTGACTTCGCTTCCCGTACCGGCGGTAGTGGGAACCGCAATAAGCAGCGGCAGGAGACGATGGACGCGCAACAGGCCGCGCATCTTGTTGATGGGCTTGTTTGGCTGCGCGATGCGTGCTCCCACGCCCTTGGCACAGTCCATGGCCGAGCCACCGCCAAAGCCGATAATGGCCTGGCAGGCGCTCTCTCTCAGCATGCTCCAGAATGCGTGGCTCGGTATAGGGCAGTACCGGCAATGCGATGCGAAAAACCGTTTGATACGTTCGGCACCAGGCGCAGCGGGCTAGATGCATAAAGGAAACTCCCTCATTTGTTGATTGGTCAACATTTGTTCGACCGATTGTACTCATCAGAGGTCGCAGGCGGCCTGCCAATCGTTAATCAATCAACATCTTCATCTTTCAAAATTGTTTTATCAAAAATCATTCCTAATAGGCTTCACATTTTGTTGCATTTATGGATAATAGAACTCGTCAAGACGCACGTCCGGAGAGGGCCCTTACGGGATCGGACAAGCGCCCCATCGCCATCCATCGAAAGGATCGAATCATGAAATTTGTTTGCCCCGTTTGCGGTTATGTGGAAGAGTTCGACGGCGACCAGCTGCCCGAGGATTTTAAGTGCCCCCAGTGCGGCGTTCCCGGTTCTCGTTTCCTGAAGCAGGAGGAGGGCAAGCTCGAGTGGGCTGCCGAGCACGTCGTGGGCGTCGCCAAGATGGAGGGCGTCTCCGAGGACATCGTTGCCGACCTGCGCGCCAACTTTGAGGGCGAGTGCTCTGAGGTCGGTATGTACCTGGCCATGGCTCGCGTCGCCCATCGCGAGGGCTATCCCGAGATCGGCCTATACTGGGAGAAGGCTGCCCACGAGGAGGCCGAGCACGCCGCCAAGTTCGCCGAGCTCCTGGGCGAGGTCGTGACCGACTCCACCAAGAAGAACCTCGAGATGCGCGTTGAGGCCGAGAACGGCGCCACCGCCGGCAAGACCGATCTTGCCAAGCGCGCCAAGGCCGCTGGCCTCGATGCCATCCACGACACCGTGCACGAGATGGCTCGCGACGAGGCCCGCCACGGCAAGGCTTTCGCCGGCCTGCTCAAGCGCTACTTTGGCTAAGCCAACCGCCTGAGAGATAATCTCTAACTTTAAAGGGCCCGAACCGCATGGTTCGGGCTTTTTTCGTGTCTCATGAACTCGTTAACGCCCTGAAATAGGGCCACCTTCGGCATCGACTTCTCGTCAAAAACTAAGTGAGTAGACTTTTTGGAACTTGCCGAGCAGACCATCCATATTGCTCTATAAAGCAGCAGGTAAATGACTTGTTGCAAAACGGCCTGGTCGCCATCACGCCAAAAGTCTACTCACTTAGATCCGCGCCGTCCACGATCGAGCTGTTTTGTGTCCAATGGACATCTTTCCGTCGATTACTCCCAATTTTGTCCAGTCAACGAATAGTTCAGACCGGAGTAACGCCTCAACCCTTTGCTCATCCGAGCTTTTTTCGCGATATTCAACATCGAGCATCCTGCATACGGCCTTAACGATCGCACGGAATCTATCCTCATCGGATATCTGTCCGTGTGTCAGGAGAAGCACGTCGTAGCCCATGGCTTGAAGCGCCGTCATGCGATCAGCGTCACGCAAGCCATCCCCCGCGCGCCCGTGCGAGGCCTTTCCCTGGCATTCAATGGCCACCTGTCGCCTCCCGTCCGGCGAGGAAAGAAGTAGATCGATATATACGCGGGTCTTTCCTACAATCGCTCGTGCACTTGTGCTTAGCATCACTTTGACATTGAGCTCTATGCCGCAAAACCCTTCACCTCCCAGGGCTCGCGGCAGTCCAAGCAACAAATACGCCTCGACCTCAAAAGGCGAAGCGGCACCCAATGGAACGAGTTGCGACACCGCCATAAATCGATTGCCGTAACGCATCCCGCAAACATCTGAACAAAAACGGTCAAGGTCCCCATCCAAAACCAAAGCGTCGCGACGCCACAAATTTGAGGCGGCGCCGCCCTCGGACGGGCAGCGCACCCAACCCAACGTTGTCGAAATCGTACCCGAATCAATTGCACGCGAAAGCTCCACCTCAAGTGCCGCCGGCAGAGCGCATACCGCA
Source organism: Collinsella sp. SGI.033 (assembly GCF_050315135.1). Taxonomy (NCBI): domain Bacteria; kingdom Bacillati; phylum Actinomycetota; class Coriobacteriia; order Coriobacteriales; family Coriobacteriaceae; genus Collinsella; species Collinsella sp. SGI.033. The sequence continues at coordinate 20,941 of NZ_JBNPOK010000011.1, read as the reverse complement.
AACAAGCCGCACATCTCCGCCAATACCAGCAGAAGTTGGAGATCCGTCAGATGTCGAGACATGATAAATGCCGTCAGTAGAGGAGACGTGACCAAAAATCCATGCTCCGTTTCCAGCACGGATTCCCTGGGGAGTTCACCAAGAAACAGCCGCTGCCTAATGTTGGCAGGGCAAGTCCGTTTGTTTCTCGTCCGAACCAATGTATACAAGGGAAAACCGAGCGCGACTGCAGCCGTCGGGTTGCGGACGAGGTCATATCGCTGCCGGTCTTCATCCGGCCGCGGAAGCGGAGGACACAAAGCGCGGACTTGAGGGGGCAAACGCCAGTACCTAAAAGCCGATATGTCACAAAGTAGATCCTTCATAGGCACAGGAAAGCACGAATTTCAACCCAGTCGGTCTCTCATTGGCGCGAACGCACCAAAAATGGCGCCGAACGAACTACAAAGTTTTCAACAGCCCTCCCCAACTGGCCAAAAGCTTACCGGGAACTGGACGAAGCCCTGTTGAAAACCCCATTTTTTCTCATGCGGAAGCTTTGCGCGGCAAGTGAGTAGACTTTTTGGGACATCCCGAGCAGACCGATGATCCCACTTCTCAAAACCACAGGTAGATAGCTTGTTACAAAACTGTCTGGTCGCCAAAGTGCCAAAAGTCTACTCACTTAGGTTACAGAGTGCCCCATTAGCTGCGATTCCAGGGTATTAAGCACCTCCGGACTCAGGTCGTCATACTGGACAAGAATTTGAGTTGAGTTTTCAGGGACAGATGCGCCATCGGCGCACCAATAACAGTTACTGATATCGATAAAAGGGATGCTCGAGCGCATGAGGGCCTGCGCAAAAGAGCTTCCGCCCGTTCCCCGCTCCGCAACCACGGTGCAGTAAAGGCCTGCGTCTGCATGCTCGATCGAAACCTCTCCTGCTGGAAACGCATTCCGTACAAGCGCCGCCAGGCCATCACGCGCCTCACGAGCACGAACGCGCACGCGGTTCACATGTCGCTCGTAATCACCCGATTCCAGCAAACGAGCCAAAGCGACCTGGTCGACAGAGCTCACCGACGAGGCGTAGAAACCAAGGTTGCACCTAAACCGCTTCATCAGCTTATCGGGCAACACCATGTACGCTAGACGCAACGCCGATGAAAGGCTCTTTGAAAACGTGTTGGTGTAGATGACCGATTGAGCGGCATCGATCGAAGCAAGCGCGGGAATCGGCTTGCCGGCCAGACGAAACTCGCAATCAAAGTCATCTTCGATGAGATATCGACCTGGTCGCTCGGCGGCCCAGCTCAGCAGCGCATAGCGACGCGCAATGCTCGTCACAAGGCCGGTCGGATACTGATGGGACGGCATCAGGTGAAGGACATCGGTCCCCGTTTTCAGCAGAGCGCTCAAGTCTACGCCCTCACCATCCAACGGGATATGTCGAACTTTGCAACCCATAGCCTGATAGATGCGCGTTAGGCGCAAATAGCCCGGGTCCTCAACGGCATACACCTTGTCGGCGCCAAGCAACTGAACCAACATGGTATCGAGCAGCTGGGCGCCTGCGCCGATAACAACGTTGTTGGGGTCGACATTCATGCCCCTTGTCCCGCGCAGATGGTGGGCAATTGCGCGTCGTAGCCGAGTGGTGCCCTGTGCCGGCGCGGTCGAAAAGATTTCGCGCTCGTCTTCGGATGCCAGCGTCGCCCGCAGCGCGCTTTGCCAAAGCCGAGCCGCCTCCAAAGCAGAAGGAGAAAGTGCATCGAATCGCTCGACCTGTCCGTTGACATCATGCGCGCCGGAACCCGCAGAGACGGCATCCCGGTCGATGCCCTCTGCAGCCGAAGCCAAAACCGGTGCATCCGGAAGCTTGCAAGCGTAGTAGCCACGACGCGGCATTGAGCAAATATAGCCCTCGGCAAGTAACTGGCTATATGCATTCTCGATGGTAATGACACTGATTCCCAGATGATTGGCAAAGGCGCGCTTAGACGGAAGATGCTCCCCCGCCGCAATGCGTCCAGCAACGATATCATCTCGAATTTGCTGGTAAATATACTCATAGAGCGATGCGTCGCCGCGTTTTTCCAAATTGTAGTCAAGCATGAGTTTATCACCTGACCTTATTAAGTTATTCAATCTGGTATTAGTCTGACCTTATTATTATCTCTAAAACTGAGTATTTCGCCATACCCAGCTCCCCGATAGGATGTTCCGTCAAGCAATGCACATGCCAACCAAGGGAGCAACCATGGCAGAACAGACCAGCAAGGCAGATCGCGTCAAACTCAATCGCGAGCTCGCGCAGATGCTCAAGGGCGGCGTCATCATGGACGTCACCACGCCCGAGCAGGCACGCATCGCCGAAGAGGCGGGCGCCTGCGCCGTCATGGCACTCGAGCGCATCCCGGCCGACATCCGTGCCGCAGGCGGCGTCTCACGCATGAGCGACCCCAAGATGATCAAGGGCATCCAAGAGGCCGTCTCCATCCCCGTTATGGCCAAGTGCCGCATCGGCCACATTGTCGAGGCGCAGGTCCTGCAGGCCATCGAGATCGATTACATCGACGAGTCCGAGGTTCTCTCCCCTGCCGACGACGTCTATCACATCGACAAGACCCAGTTTGACGTGCCGTTTGTCTGCGGCGCCCGCGATCTGGGCGAGGCGCTGCGCCGTGTTGCCGAGGGCGCCACGATGATTCGCACCAAGGGTGAGCCGGGTACGGGCGATGTCGTCCAGGCCGTGCGTCACATGCGCAAGATCCAAAAGCAGATCCGTGACGTTGTTGCCCTGCGCGATGACGAGCTCTTTGAGGCAGCCAAGCAACTGCAGGTTCCGGTCGAGCTGGTGCGCGAGGTCCACGCCACGGGCAAGCTTCCCGTCGTGAACTTTGCCGCCGGCGGCGTAGCGACCCCCGCCGACGCCGCGCTGATGATGCAGCTGGGCGCCGAGGGCGTCTTTGTGGGATCGGGCATCTTTAAGAGCGGCAACCCGGCCAAGCGCGCCGCCGCCATCGTCAAGGCCGTGGCAAACTTCACCGATGCCAAACTCATTGCCGAGCTTTCGGAGGACCTGGGCGAGGCCATGGTGGGCATCAACGCCGACGAGATCGAGATTATCATGGAAGAGCGCGGGCGCTAGTCCGGCAGAAAGGATCGCCCATGAGCGATTATGCAGACCAAACGGTCGCCGTGCTGGCGGTCCAAGGCGCTTTTGCCGAGCACGAAGCAAGACTATCCGAGCTGGGCGCACACTGTATTGAGCTGAGGCAGGCGGCCGATTTGCAGCAGAACTTTGACCGTCTGGTACTTCCCGGCGGCGAGTCCACCGTTCAGGGCAAGCTACTTGCCGAACTCGATATGCTCGAGGATCTTCGTACCCGCATTGTTGAAGGCATGCCTGTACTGGGAACTTGTGCCGGTCTGATTCTGTTGGCGCGCGACCTTGCCGCCCACGATGACAAGGGAACACCGCGCTTGGCAACCATGAATATACTCGTTGAGCGCAATGCCTATGGCAGGCAGCTCGGCAGTTTTCGCACCAAGGGGCAGGTAGGCGGTATCGACGGTGAGGTGCCGTTAACGTTTATCCGTGCACCCCGCATCGTCGAGGTACACGGCAATGCCAAGGCCTTAGCGAAAGTCGACGGACGAATCGTCGCCGCCCGTCAAGACAATCAGCTCGGCGTTACCTTCCACCCCGAGCTCGACGACGACACCCGCCTCCACGAGCTCTTCCTCCAAATGTAGGCAGAAAAGAAACGAACGTGGATTTTCGGACGCATAGCAAATGAGAGTGGAAATCTCGCACTTTGAGCTTGGATGCAGGCTCAAACCGGGAGATTATCCACTCTCATACTATGTAGTCGTTGGGGACGTCCCCAACGACTACATTGCGATAGACGGCCACGTTTGCCCAGATAATACCGACCAAAATAAACCTGTCCCTTTTTGGCAGGTTTGGATCAAGGCAACGCCGATGTTTTGGCAACGACAGCGAAAACCCGTACACGCGAGCAGGGTGCCTTGAAACGAGGCGGCATTGACCTTCTGGTCATGCCGCCGAAGTTGAAAGGCAGATTGCCGCTCTGGCGGGCTTGCAGCGTCGGCCCGTTACGGCGTTTGGTAAAACGCCGTAACTAAAAACGGTTGCCGCGGAAGCCACCGCCGTTGCGGCCGCCACGGTCGCCGCCACGGTTGCCGCCGAAGCCGCCACGGTTGCCACCGCGGTCGCCATAGCCACCACGGTTGCCGCCAAAGCCGCCGCGACCGCCACGATCGCCGCCACGGTCACCAAAGCCGCCACGGCCAACGCGGCCACCACGGTCGCCGCCACGGCCACCGCGGTCGCCAAAGCCGCCGCGACCGCCACGGTCGCCGCCACGGCCACCGCGGTCGTCACGGCCGCCGCGAGGACCGCGATCCTCGTCCAGACCCATGGCGACGAGCGGAGCGATAACCTTATCGAGCGCGGCCATCAGCTCGGTGGCCTCCTCGTAAGAAAGCTCGGGCAGGAGCTTCTCCTTCTTGTTGGCAAGCTCGACCAGGCCCTCAGCGGCATCCTCGGCAGCGAAGACGACGATCTTGCGCATATCGCCCTCGGCGTTGTCGATGCGGCCGACCAGATCGGCAGCCTCGGCCTCGGCCATCAGGCCATCGAGCTCACGAAGGCGCATGCCCAGCAGATCGGACATTTCCTTCTGCTCCATCTTGGGCTTGAGGTCAAGGAGCTTGATGGCGCGCTCGATGTTCGCCATACGCTCGGCCTTGGCCTCCTCCTCCTTGGAAATAGCAAAGCGACGGCTACGCAGCAGGCGGGCGGCCTTCTGCATCTTGTCCATCAGCTCTTCGTCATCGTAATCAACGGCGGCCTCGACAACCTCGGCCTCCTCCTCGGCGGAAACCTCGTCAGCAGCCTCAACCTCGGTAGCTTCGGTCTCCACGGTCTCGACTGCCTCGACCTCGGCAGCCATGGTCTCGTTCTCGGTCTCGTTCATGATCTCTTCGTTCTCGGACATGAGACTCCTTCTTGGCCCTCTCGGGCATCATCGCCCCATTCGCGGGGCCCGTCGCGCACTCTTTGCGCTTTAAACATTCATGCCTCTCGGCAAAACGTCCCTTAGTTTATGGTGTCGCCATCCAATCTAGCTGCAGAATCTATGTGCACACATTAATGCGACATGTCGCGGTATCATGGCCTGAACCAAACGTGTCCACCTTAAGGAGCCCGCCATGATTAAGCCCATCATGAAATCCGAGTTCTTTTTGCGCCTGCCTTCCGAAGACGCAGGGCCCGACGATGCCGTGATCGGGCAGGACCTCCTGGATACGCTCCACGAGCATGAGCACGAGTGCGTGGGGCTCGCCGCCAACATGATCGGCGTGCGCAAACGCATCATCTGCGTAAAGGACGGCAACAGGACGCTCCTGATGTACAACCCTCAAATTCTTGAGCAGGTCAATGCCCATCAGACCAGCGAAGGATGCCTCTCGCTGATCGGCGAGCGTCCCTGCACCCGCTATCGTCGCATTAAGGTGGAGTATTTGGACGAGAACTTCGTCCACCGCATCAAAAACTTCTCGGGCTACACCGCCGAGATCATCCAGCACGAAATCGACCACTGCAACGGCGTCGTTATATAGTTCCGCGAGTCAAGGAAAATGATCTGTTTTCCTCCGTCCCCTTTGGATCATGGTAACGACGCAGGCTGAGCACACGACAGCGAGCGAGCCGCATTCACGCCAATCTGACGTTCAATTTCGAGGGCGCTGACCTTCTGGTCGCGCCCTCGAAATTGAACGTCAGATTGGCGTGAATGCGGCTCGTGTAGCGTCAAGCGGTCCGCCGTTCGGTAGAACGGCGGAACCAATTAGGACTGGCGGTAGTGATCAAAGAAATCGGCGAGGTCTTCGAGCGACTCTTTGAGCACTTCCATGCGCGGCAGGTACACGATGCGGAAGTGATCGGGCTCAGCCCAGTTGAAGCCGCCGCCACGCGTGATGAGGATCTTCTTCTCGTGCAGCAGGTCAAGGGCAAACTGCTCGTCATCGGTGATGTTGAACTTTTTAACATCCATCTTGGGGAAGATATAAAACGCCGCACGCGGCTTGACCACCGAGATGCCGTCGATCTTGCTGAGCGCCTCATACACAAAGTTGCGCTGCTCGTAGACACGACCGCCGGGGCGGATGTAGTCGTTGACCGACTGATGGCCGCCAAGCGCCGTCTGGACGATCGACTGGGCCGGCACGTTGGAGCACAGGCGCATGTTGGAGAGCATGTTGATGCCCATGATGAAGTCGCTCATGCAGCGCTGGTTGCCCGAAAGCACCATCCAGCCAATGCGATAGCCCGCGATCATATGCGACTTGGACAGGCCGCTAAACGTAATGCAGGGCAGGTCGGGGGCGAGCGATGCAATGGAGACGTGCTCGTAGCCGTCCATGCACAGGCGGTCATAGATCTCGTCGGCAAAAATCATGAGCTGGTGCCTGCGCGCGATCTCTACGATGCCCTCGAGCACCTCGCGCGGATAGACAGAGCCCGTGGGGTTGTTGGGGTTGATGATGACGAGGGCCTTGGTCGCGCTCGTGACCTTGGACTCCATATCCTGCAGATCGGGATACCAATCGGCCTGCTCATCACACAGATAGTGCACGGGATGTCCACCGGCAAGAGTTGCGCACGCCGTCCACAGCGGATAATCGGGGCTGGGAATCAGAATCTCGTCGCCATTGTCGAGCAGCGCGTTCATCGAAAGCTGAATGAGCTCGGACACGCCGTTGCCCGTGTAGATATGTTCCATCTGAACATTGGGCAGGCCCTTGATCTGCGAATACTGCATGATCGCCTTGCGCGCAGAGAACAGGCCGCGCGAGTTGGAATAGCCTTCGCAGTCGGGCAGCTGCTGGCGCATGTCCTTAATGACCTCATCGGGCGTGCGGAAACCAAAGGGCGCCGGATTACCGATGTTGAGCTTGAGGATGCACTCGCCTTCGTCCTCCATACGGGCTGCCTCGTCGACAACGGGGCCGCGCACGTCATACAGAACGTTCTCGAGTTTGGTGGATTTAGAAAAAGTACGCATGGTGGTGCTCCTTGCAATTTGAGCTGAGGGATGGGGTTCGGGCTTGGAAACGTTGTGGGTCGATGATGTCTCGTCTTGATCGGCGTCACCGGCGAGCAGCCAGGTAACATCGACCTCCAAAATGCGGGCGAGCAGCTCTGCCACATCGCGCCGCGGAATCGTCTTGCCGCTCACATATTGGCTCATCTGACTCTTGCCGAGTTTTTTGCCGAGCATCTCCGATGCGCGGATTACGTCCGACTGACGAACGTCGCGATCGGACATAGCCTGTCGCAGGCGATCGCTAAACGTCTCTTGGGTCACAGGAACCTCCTTGCTGGCAAAGTTCAATTTATAGTACACGAATTGAACCAAGGTTCAATTTAGCAAGCAGTATAGCGCCGTGCTATTTCTAAAAGTTCAATTTCAAAAATAACATGACCCAAACCTCAAGATTTACCCCAAGGCGGTAACGACGTGCGCCCATTTAGAGGTATTCGAGAAAACGGGCGGCGGCAAGCGAAACATCGGCCGTTCGATATATGGCGTTGATCTGCCGATGGGGATGCCCTTCGAGCGGACGCACGGCAACATCGAACTGACAACGGCGCATGATGAGCGCGGGAAGAATGCTCACACCCAGGCCGTCCTCGACCATAGCCATAATCGCATAGTCATCCCAGGTCGACAGTTTTGAGTGCACTGCCAGTCCCGCCCGACGAAACAGCGGCGTAATCTCGTCATCGGTGCCGCGTTCTAGCAGAATAAACTGCTCGTTGGCCAAGTCGGCAAGAGAGACGACCTCCGCCGTGGCAAACAACGAGCCTGACGGCACTACCGCCATTAACTCGTCGCGCACCAAAGGCAGCGATGTCATGCCGTTTTCTCGGGGCTCACGCGGGATAAAGCCCAGATCGCAGCGACCCTCTGCCACCCATTGTTCAATCTCTGAATAGTCGCCCATCAGCAACTCGTAATCGACGTCTGGATGATCAGCACGAAAATGCGCAATCACCGGCGGCAGCACGTGGGTCGCCACGCTCGAAAACGTACCGATGCAGATTTTGCCGCGTATGAGCCCGCGCATCTCATCCACCCGTCGCTGCAAGCGAACGAATTCCTCGCAGAGCGCCTCGACAGCCGGCATGACCTGCCGCCCGTCGGCAGAAAGAGCAACACCTTCACGACTGCGGTCGAGCACCTTAAAGCCCCAATCGGCCTCAAGATCGGCCACCATGCGGCTCACGCCCGATTGCGAGTAGCTCAGGCGCTCGGCAGCACGCGTAAAGCTTCCAGCGCGCACGGTCTCCAGCAGCACCTGCATCTTTTGAATATTCGTTTCCACGACATGCCTCCACCTTTGCATGAGTTTTTGTCATGTTTTCCATGCATTATATTCGCTTTTCTTCTAAAGCCAGTTCAACCATAGTGAACATGCACGGATATAGAGGGGATGGCAACGCATGAACAACGGATTGATTACGTATTTAGCAGCATTGTTGTTGTTTGGCTCCAACGGCATCATCGCTGCGGCCATCGCACTCCCGAGCTCCGATATCGTGCTGCTACGCACTTTTCTGGGAGCCCTTTCGCTTGTCACCATCCTCGCCATTACCCAACGCCATAAGCTGCAGGCGCCTTCTCGCCCCCGCGAAGCCGCAGCCCTCCTCCTCTCGGGAGCCGCGCTGGGCGCCAGCTGGATTTTTCTGTTCCGTGCTTATCAGACGATCGGCGTCGGCGTTTCTTCGCTGCTGTACTACTGCGGCCCCATCATCGTCATGGCCCTCTCGCCGTTTATCTTTGGCGAAAAACTAACCGGTGGCAAAATCGCCGGGTTTATCGCAGTCGCCTGCGGCGCTTTTCTCATTGCAGCGCAAGGTCTAGGCGGCAATATGCCCATTGCGGGCATCGTCTGCGGAATCGCCTCGGCCTTCTGTTATGCATTGATGGTCATCGCCAGCAAGGGCGCGCCGCACATCGAAGGCCTCGAGAACTCCGCGCTCCAGGTGAGCGCCGCCTTTGTGACCGCGCTGGTCCTTACACTCGTCACCCAAGGCACCCCCTCATTCCTGTCCGCCAGCATCGCCGCAACCATCGATTGGCGCGCCGTCGCTATGCTCGGCGTCGTCAACACCGGCATCGGTTGTCTGCTCTACTTTAGCGCCGTCGCCAAACTGCCCGTGCAGACCGTCGCTGTCGTCGGCTACCTCGAGCCGCTTTCGGCCGTCGTGTTCTCGTCCGCCCTTTTGGGCGAAGTCATGACACCGGTCCGCCTGATGGGCGCCGTGCTTATCATCGGCGGCGCGATCTTTTGCGAACTCGCCGGTAAACGCTCAGGCGCCAAGACCGGTATCGCTCAGGCAGCACGCGTCTAAAAGTTCCCTCTTCGGTTTCAAAGCAGGAGCGCGTCCGCGGTTATTACATTGCAGCAAAGCCATACAGCGGATGCGCCCCTGTTTTGAAATGCTACCTGCGTACATAAATAATCCCCAGCTGGGGATTATTGTCTAAAATTACCCGATGTGCCAAACAGCTCTTGTATGTATAAAGACGGCATAAAAGTTATCTGTCCAAGACAGATAACCGGATGTCCAAGGGAGTCCACGTGGCGCACGCCAAACTGGAGGCAAACCTCCAAGACCAGCACGGTCAAGTACGTGGTAATCGCCATGAAGGCCGACAACCACAACGAGAGCGGCATCTTCGCCCTGTTTAGCCTGGTGCGCAAAGTGGCGCCGTGGCTGATTCTACCTGCCATGATCGGCGGCGCGGCGCTGCTCGCCAATAACTCCAGCTCGAAGTTCAGATCGAGGAAGCCGAGGAAATGGATGTCGATATCTTCTCGAACGACCTTGTCAACAGCAACGAAGCCGGTAGGGACATGAACGTCGACCCCACCGAGCTGCTCGGGAGCGTCGCCGATACGCCCGAACAGCAACAGTTCGACGGCCTCGAGAGCGAACAACTCAGCGACGCCAACTTCTAACGACGTCGCGCGTCGACGACAGCGGCCCTGCGCCTCACAGGAGGCGCAGGGCCGCTTTGCATTGCAGTAAAACCGCCGGCTACGAACGACGCGGCTCGGGAACCACGAGCCTATCGGGGCTCGCGCCCTCGGCATCCATCAGGCTCACGTAGCGAATCGACGGATCCTCATACGTTGAGTAATAGTAATTGCCCGTGCGCGCGCTAAAGCATCCGGTGTAGATAGTCTTCTCGAACTTGCCGTCACCCATCTTGGACGCGCCCTCGATCATCGCCACCCCCTCGAGCGAGCGGAACATGCGAATGACGTTCTCGGCCTCGTTGTCTTTTTGCGGGTAATTGGCATTGAGGTACGCCGCCTTTACAAAACGGCTCGGCGAATAGCAGTCACCCGGAATACCGCGCATGCCGGCACCCGCGCCATAGGGCTTGAGCTCGGCGCCACGCCATGTCGCCGTCTGAGGAAAATCGCTTGTGGCGGTGATATAGGTGCGCAGGTTTTCCATGTGCCACGGGAAGGTCGGCTGATTGGCAAGGGTGTCGACCGGATCGTCGTATACATGCAGACCGTCAGCCATCATCTCGACCACGATGCTGCGTCGGCTGTCACCGATAATCCAATGGAGCAGCGACACACCCAGCCCCTCTCCGGCAGATTTGGCAACAATCACCGTGTCGCGAAGCGCAGCCTCGACCTCGTCGACCGTCGAGAACGTCGCTGCCACCCACAAGGGAAACTCATAGGCCGCGATATTGGTCTTGCCATCAACCGGGTCCTCGGCATACTCGGCATAACCGGGAAAGTTGAGCCCTGCCACAGCCAGACCCGCATCGTTACCACAGTCGAAAAACATAGGATAGTTCTTGTAATCGATGCACATGCCGATTACCGCGTGTGCCGCCGACGCATCGTCGATAAACGAATACGGGATATGGAACCCGCGGGGCATCACGCGAACCTGTTGGCCGTAGCTAAAGCTCCAGTCGAGGTTGCGACCCAGATACATGTTGCCGGAATTATCGGTAAATCGAATGCTCGTGCACATGGCGCCTCCTAGCCATACGTCCTTGTTAAGCTCATTGTTACCAAACAAATAGGCGCTAAACACAAAAGCCCGGACATGACAATAACGTCACGCCCGGACCACACAAGCAAGATAAACTCAACCAAGTCAACCTCGCAGGTCGTCTAAGGGGTCAAAGTACCGCAGATTGCCACGAAAGAGGAGCGAAGCGTACTTAAGGTACGCGAGCGACGATTGAGCGGCAAGGTGCGGTACTTTGGTCCCCTTAGACCAACTTTCCAAGACAGTGATCGATCATATGCTGGATCATCTGTGCCTCAAAGCCCGTGTAGTCGCGGCGGCACTCCTTCATCTTGCCGTCGACGATCTGGTCAAAGGCAACCTTGCACTTGATATAGCGCGTGGACTTGGTGATTTCGTCGTGCGTCAGGCAGCTCTCCTCCATCTTGCTGGCGCCCAGGCCAAACACCAGACGGGGGTTGTAGAGCACGTGGGGCTCGCCGGCGTCGTCCAGATAGACGCAGACCTTCTTGGTGACGCCAATCTGGTTGGCGGCAAGGCAGCCGGCGTCCTCGAGCGACTTGATGGTGTCGATCAGGTCCTGTGCGACCGACTCGTCCTCGACAGTCGCAACCTCGCAACGCTGGGACAGGATGGCCTCGTCGCGGCAGAGCTCTTTAATCATACGTTCCTCCAAAGAGTTCAATGTAACTGCTTAAGTATACGGTACCTACACATTTTCATGCGAAAAATACCGTCCGCCTGTTACAAAGCGCCGAACTTCAACATGCGAGGAACATCGACCTTCCAAAGGCGATATAGTAGGTAAGTTCGTGTCAATCGGCCTAAACTCGGGGCCGAACAAGGAAAGGGTATGCATGGACGAACTTTTTCACGTCAGTGAGCGCAAGTCCACAATCGGGACCGAACTTCGCGCTGGACTGACAACATTCCTGGCGATGGCCTACATCATCGCCGTCAACCCTGCGGTGCTCTCGGGCGCTGGCATCGATGCGGGAGCGCTCGCCTGCGCCACCTGTCTGGGCGCCGGCATCATGACCATCTGCATGGGCATCTTCGCCAACCGCCCGCTCGCCTGTGCGTCGGGCCTGGGCATCAACGCCATGATTGCGGGCATCACCGCCACCATGTGCGGCGGTGACTGGCACATTGCCATGAGTGTTATCTTCCTCGAAGGTATCATCATCTTGCTGCTCGTCCTTTGCGGCCTGCGCGAGGCCATCATGGACGCCATCCCCGTGGTCCTGCGCCACGCAATCTCGGTGGGTCTGGGCCTGTTTATCGCCATGATCGGCCTGTGCGACGCCGGCATCATCACCGCTGGCGCCGGTACGCTCGTCGGCCTGGGCGACATCGCCTCCCCCACCTTTATCGTCGGCATCATCTCCATCGTCGTGACGGTTGCCCTTGCTTCCCGCAACGTGCCGGGCTCGCTGCTCATCGGCATCATCGTCGCCGTTATCGCCGGTATCCCGCTGGGCGTCACCCATGCGCCCGAGGGTCTCATCGCACCGCTCGACTTCTCGACCTTTGGCGCCCCGTTTGCCAGCACTGCTGATGGCAACATGGCCATCGTGAAGGTCCTGACCGACCCGATGCTGCTCGTCGTTGCCTTCTCGCTGCTCATGAGTGACTTCTTCGACACCATGGGCACCGCGATGGCCGTCGCCAAGCAGGGCGAGTTCTTGACCGAGGACGGCAATGTCGAGGACATCCGTCCCATCCTGGTCGTCGACTCCGTGGCCGCCGCTGCCGGTGGCTTTATGGGCGTCTCCTCCATCACCACCTTCGTCGAGTCCACCTCTGGCGCTGCCGACGGTGGCCGCACGGGCCTCACCTCCGTCACCACCGGCGTGCTGTTCATTCTCGCCGCGTTCTTCTCCCCCATCGTCACCATCGTTTCCAGCGCCGCCACCTGCGGTGCTCTGGTCTACGTCGGCTACCTCATGATGAGCGAGGCCTCCGAGATCGACTGGTCCGACGTGTCGCAGGGTTTCCCAGCGTTCATGATTGTCGCCGGCGTGCCCTTCACCTACTCCATCTCTGCCGGCATCGGTCTGGGCTTTATCGCCTTCGTGGTTGTCGCGCTCTTTAAGGGCGAGGCCTCCAAGATCAAGCCGCTCATGTGGATCGCAGCACTCGCCTTCCTCGTCTACTTCTTTGTAGCGTAAGGGCAAAGCTGCCAAAGCAAAACCTCAAGGCGCAGAGTCGTATCAAGCGGCCCTGCGCCTTTCTTTTAGCGACGGTCCCTATGCCGACGTGCGACAATCGTATTTGTAGATGTCGAAATGCAGAGAGAAGCTTGTCATGGAAGCGCGTCAAAAGCAGATAACCATTCATTCAAAGCATGTCGAAAGCGCGCCCGTCATTTACCTTCCCGCGGTCATGGGTGACGGCACCGAGGTCTATAGCCGTTGTCTTGAGCTTGATTGCCCGCCATTCACCCTGGTCGCCATTGGCGGGCTCAATTGGAATCGCGAGCTGAGCCCTTGGGAATGCGACGGAACCGTGCGCTATGCCGAGCCCTTTGGTGGTCAGGCGTCCGAGTTTCTCGATGAGCTGCTGAATCGGATAATCCCAGAGGTCGAGCCATCACTTCCCTGCCCGCCTACCTGGCGCGGCATTGCCGGTTACTCATTGGCGGGCCTCTTTTCGCTTTGGTCGCTCTGGCAGACCGATGCCTTTAACCGCGCCGCAAGCGCATCGGGGTCCCTATGGTTTCCCGGATTTGTCGATTACGCACACGGGCACACGATGCCAGCCGCGCCCAACGCCGTCTATCTATCACTCGGCAAAAAGGAGACCAAGACGCCCAACCGCATGATGCGGCACGTACTCGACGACACGCGCGCAATGGAAAAACTACTCGGCGACCGAGGCATCCCCGCGACCTTCGAGCTCAACCCCGGTAACCACTTTGCCCAAACCGGTGTGCGCATGGCCCGCGGCATACACTGGATACTGACGCATTAAAAATGGCGCCCACGCGTACGCACGGGCGCCATTTTTTTGATTTAGCTGAACACAACTACTACTCGACAGTCTCCTCAAGTTCAGAAACGGCGAACTCAAAGTCGTTGCCAGGCAGAATCGCGTTGAGCACGATGCCCACCAGCGAGCCCACGGCAAGGCCCGAAAGCGAAATCGTCACGCCGAACAGCTTCAGCACGATGCCACCGGCGGCGCTGTAAGCAATGCCGAGTGAAAGCACGAGCACCAGAGCGACCACCAGCACGTTGCGGTTGTTCTGGAAATCGACCTGGTTCTCGATGAGGTTACGGACGCCCACGGCGCTGATCATGCCATAGAGCACGAGCGACACGCCGCCGATAACGCATGCCGGCATGGCGGCGATCACGGCAGCGAACTTGGGGCAGAACGAAAGCACGATGGCGCAGCACGCGGCAATGCGAATCACGCGCGGGTCAAACACGCGCGTCAGGGCGAGCACGCCGGTGTTCTCGCCATACGTGGTGTTGGCCGGAGCGCCAAAGAGCGAAGCCAGAATCGTGGCGAGACCATCACCGAGCAGCGTGCGATGCAGGCCGGGATCGGCGATGTAGTTGCGCTCGCAGGTGGAGCCAATAGCGGATATATCGCCGATATGCTCAATCATGGTTGCAAAGGCCAGCGGCATGATGGTGATGATGGCCGTCGTGGCAAGGCCGCTATCGAACTGCGGCCCAAAGAGTGCAAACACCGTGTTGTCCCACACGACGGGCAAGCCAAGCCAGGGAGCGGCTGCGACGCCGGAGAAATCGACCTCGCCCAGCGCAGCCGCAACGGCATAGCTCACCACGACGCCCAGTAAAATCGGCACGATCTTGACCATGCCGCGACCCCAAATATTGCAGATGACGATTACGGCGACGGCAACCACGGCAACGAGCCAGTTAGTCTGGCAGTTGGCAATAGCGGAACTCGCCAGGATCAGACCGATCGAAATGACAATGGGGCCAGTCACCACCGGCGGGAAGAAGCGCATGACGCGCTTGGCGCCAAACGTGCGGAAGAGCGCCGCAAGCACCGGGTAGAGCAAACCGGCGCAGGCAACGCCCAGGCAAGCGTAGGGCAAGAGCTCGGCCTCGCCGTTGGGCGCGATTGCGGCATAGCCGGCAATAAAGGCAAACGATGAGCCCAAAAATGCGGGGACCTTACCGCGTGACAGGAAGTGGAATAGCAGCGTGCCCAAGCCGGCAAACAAAAGCGTTGCCGATACCGAAAGGCCGGTGAGCACGGGCACCAGCACCGTGGCACCAAACATGGCAAACAGGTGCTGCAGACCGAGCAGGAGCATGCGCGGGCGGCCGAGCGACGAAGCGTCGTAGATGGCATCGGTGACGGCGGGCGTCGAGGACTGGGACATGGATGTCCTTTCGAATGGAAGGGCGCTCGGGCATAGCGGATAACCTGCCCGAACGATACGGTCCGAACCATTGTACGCGATACACCATGTCTCGCACGCGCCGTCACTTGCAAACGGTACCGCTATTTCCAAACACGTTCGGCAATACGCTTGACCAGCGCGATCTTTGCCCACTGCTCGCCTTCGGTCAGCTTGTTGCCAATCTCGCAGCTGGCAAAGCCACACTGCGGAGACAGATACAGATTCTCAAGCGGCACGTACTTTGCCGCCTCATGAATACGCTCGACGGTCGCGTCCTCGTCCTCGAGCTCGGCTGCCTTGGTGGTCACCAGGCCCAACACGACCTTCTTACCGGGCGCAACGTACTTGAGCGGCTCAAAGCCACCGGCGCGCGGAGTGTCGAACTCCAGATAGAATGCGTCAACGTCCTCATGCGCAAACAGGTACGGGGCGATGGGATCATAGCCGCCCTCAAAGGCATAAGTAGAGTGGTAGTTGCCACGGCATACATGCGTATTGATCACCAAGTCGTCAGGCTTGCCCGCGATGGCAGCATTGTTGAGCGCCACGCCCAGCTCGCTCACCTTTTGCAGGTCAACCGGGCTCATGCCGGTCTTGGACACAAAGTCAGTATCGCAATAGATGCCCCAGGTGCAGTCATCAAATTGGATGTTGCGGCAGCCCGCGGCATACAGATCGGCAATCACGGTGCGGTATGCTGCGGCGATGGCATCGGCGAGCTCTTCGTCGGTCTTGTAGACGGCGCGCAGGCTCTCCTGCTGGCCATCGCAGCGGTCGAGCGTGACTTCGGAGAACGTCTGGATCGGCGCCGGAATGGTTTGCCGCGCGACCTGGCCCTTGCCCTCAAGCGCCTTGACAAACTTGAAGTGCTCGACGAACGGATGGTTCTCGCCACTAATAGGCCCGGTCACCACGGCGGTGTCGGCGGTAGTCTCCTCATCGTGGAACATATAGCCCGTACGCGAGGTGCGGCGCTCGATGCCGTTGAGACCCCACATAAAATCGAGGTGCCAGTAGCTGCGGCGGAACTCGCCGTCGGTGATGACCTACAGGCCGGCGGCCTTTTGCTTTGCCACCAAATCGCGAATGGCCTCGTCCTCGACTGCCTTAAGTCCCTCGGCATCAAGCGCGCCTGCCGCATAGGCAGCGCGGGCGTCCTTTACGGCCTGCGGACGAAGAAAACTGCCGACGATATCGGCGCGAAACGGCGCTTTGAGCTGGGTGGAATTGCTCATAGGAATCTCCTTTTGCATGGACTGCTTTAGCGAGAAAGAGTATGAGCGCACTCCTGGTTATCGTAAAATATGCGTTTATATATGTTTGCCATATAGTTTTCCTATATCCATTTCGACAGCTCAAGATAGCAACATCAAACGCTACCGGTTAGATATGCCTCCGGATGGCCTCGACATAAGCCTGTCCATAGCGCGTGAGCGTCGTATTCTTGCGCGTGATAATGCCGATCTCCATGTATTCATCCACATCGAGCGGAATCGAGATAATACCGGGGCCATTAAGCTCGTGGCTAATCACGCCCGAACACACCGTGTAGCCGTTGAGACCCATGGCTAGGTTGAACAAGGTCGCACGGTCGCGCACGCGGATATTCTTGCGGCGCTCAAACGTCGAGGTCAGTTCCTCGGAATAGTAAAACGAGTTGTAGCTGCCTTGCTCGTAGGATAGGAACGGATAGTCTTCCAAGTCCCCGAGCGTCACGCTGGCGTGGTCCGCCAGTGGATGGTCGGCGCATACAAAGACGTGCGGCGTGGCGCAGAAGAGTCCTTCGAATACGAGCTCGTTGGCCGCCAGCATGCGCTCGATAACCTCGCGGTTATGTTCGGATAAGTACAGAATGCCCAGTTCACTCTTCATGTGCGCGACATCTTCGATGATCTCGTGAGTCTGTTCCTCGCGCAGGGTAAAGTCGTAGCGCGCGGCATCGAACTCACGGATCACGTCGACAAACGCATTAACGGCAAAGGAATAATGCTGACAGCTCACACTAAAGTGCGGCACTTGCTCGGATGCACCCTTGTACTTATCCTCGAGCAGATCGGCCTGATCGAGTACCTGGCGCGCGTAGCCCAAGAATGTCTCGCCTTCCTCGGACACAATGACGCCCTTGTTGGTGCGCTCAAAGATGTGCACACCCATCTCGTTTTCGAGATCGCGAATCGAGGCGGTAATCGAAGGCTGCGACACAAAGAGCCGGCGCGAGGCCTCGGTGATGCTGCCGCATTCGGCAACCTTAACAACATACCTGAGCTGCTGAAGCTTCATGACTTTCTCCCTAGACGTTCGTGACGCCAAGACCCGTCGCGTCCATCTGGCGCATAAACGACGGCATCTCCCCCGTCGCGGCGCAGGCGGCAATCTGATGCAGAGCCCCGGCAACCGCATCGTCTGCCGCAGCGCCGATATGCCAACGCGCGGCAGCCGTGACGGCCTCATTGGCATTGGCGACTGCAACGGAGTTGGGAACGGCATTAATCATGGGCAGATCGTTATCGGAATCGCCGAACACCGCCACCTCGTCGGGCGTCAGGCCCAAAGCACGCGCCAGCTCCAGCGCAGCGCAGCCCTTGTCCCAACCAGCCGGCAAGATATCGAAAAGGCGCACGCGGCTGTTGGGAAACACGAGCGAGAGTTCCGGCACCTCGGCGGCAACGCGCTCGCGTAGCTCCGCGAGCCCCTCACGCGAACGGGCACTCCAAATATTCGCCTTGAACACCGGCGCGTCACCGACAACGGGACGGCACGGGGCCTCTTCGCCTTTGAGCCACGCGTTGCCGCCCGACTCCGTAGCGCGATGCACGCGCTCGGGGTCGCTCGTCACGCAATAGGCGTCATTGTCCCAAAAGTCATCGCCCAAGCTGTAGACCTTCAGATAGGTATCATCGGTCTCTTGCTCCAAGTAGTCAGCCAAGCGAATAAGGGCGGCGTTATCGGTCGCATGCGAGGCTACCACCTCGCCGTCGACAAACATGACCTGGCCGTTGCAGAACGCACCGGTCGAGAAGCACTCGGAACGATTACGAAACATCCAGCCCATCGCGGAAGGCTGACGGCCCGAAACCGGGCCAAAGTGCAGGCCCGCCGCCTGCATGGCATGAATGCCCTCGATGGCGTAGTCGCTGGCGCCGTCATGCCCGGCTGGAATCAACGTATCGTCCATATCGGTCAGCACAAGTTTGATCATAAGGCCCCCAGTCATTTTCACCGTATCCATTGTAGCGACCTGCCAATAAGGGACAGGTTTATTTTGGCAGGTTTTATCTGGGAAAATGCAACGCCCCAGTTGCCACCTGCCAAAATAAACCTGTCCCTTTTTGGCAGGTGCGCTAGTATAGGGAACAACAGATTCGATGCGGGAGTGCCGGCGGTGCAAACCACAAGGCTGAGAGGGCATGGGACCCAATCCTTTGAACCTGTCAGTTAATGCTGGCGTAGGGAGCATGCCGCCTTTACAGGGGCGCTGTCTATGCACAGCGCCCCTTTTCTATGCCAAGGAGGCATGTGCAGTGATTGATTCGAAACAGCTTAAACAAAATGTGGTCAAGGCCGTGGAGGAGATTCGCGCCACCAACCCGATGGCCGGCTCCATCACCAACACGGTGACGATCGACTTTGTTGCCAACGCGCAGCTCGCCGTAGGCGGTTCGGCCGCCATGGTCTATCTGCCCGACGAGGGCGAGGCGCTCGTTGCCGGCGGCGGCGCCATCTATCTCAACATGGGCACGCTCTTCCCCATCTACGAGCAGACGATTCCCCGTGCGGCCAAAGCGGCACACGACGCCGGCAAACCCTGGGTGCTCGATCCGGTGGGCCTGGGCATCGGTAGCCTGCGCACCCAGCTGGTAAACGAGCTCAAGCAGTACAAGCCCGCCATCGTGCGCGGCAACGCCTCCGAGATCATCGCGCTCGCCGGCCTGTGGGGTCTTGAAGGCGAGGCGGCTGACCTGAGCCGCGTGCGCGGTGTCGATACCACCGATACGGTCGACGCCGCCCGCGGCGCTGCCGTGGCACTCGCCCGCTACACCGGCGGCGCCGTAGTGGTCTCGGGCGAAGTCGACCTGATTACCGACGGCACGACCGTGGCCAAGTCCCACGGCGGCAGCCCGCTCATGTCCAAGATTACCGGCTGTGGCTGCTCGCAGGGCGGCGTCCTGGCCGTGTACGCTTGCGCCGCCGATCCGTTTACGGCAGCCATCTGCGGTACCGCTGTCTACAACGTTGCCGGCACGCGTGCCGCCGCTGTCGCTGATGCCCCGGCAAGCTTTAAGGTCGCCTTTATCGACGAACTCTACCGCGCGACCGCTCAGGATATTGCGAATAACCACCTCGAGCTCGAGGAGGCATAAGCCATGTCCGAACCCGCAACCGCTGCCGACATGAACACGCTCGTCGCCGTAGCCATCGCCCCGTGCGGCACAGGCGACGAGCTTTCCGCCGAGGTCGCCGAGGTCGTGCGCGTCATTCGCGAGAGCGGCCTTCCCAACCGCACCACCTCGATGTTCACCGAGATCGAGGGCGACTGGGACGAGGTCATGCAGGTCGTACGCGACGCAACCTTTGTGTTGGCAAGCAAGGGCATCCGCACCGAAGTCGTGCTCAAAGCCGATATTCGACCCGGTTTTACCGACACCATGACCGGCAAACTCGAGCGCATGGAAGCGCAGATCAAAAAGCAGGAGGAAGCACGATGAGCATCCGCGACAACCTTGATATCTCGGCCTATCTGGTACTCGGCCCCGAAAACACGCTGGGACGTCCCGTGGGCGATGTGGTAGCGCAGGCGCTCGATGCCGGCTTTACCTGCATCCAGGTGCGCTCCAAGGTGGCAAGTGCCCGCGAGATCATCGCGCTGACGGGCGACGCCGCGCAGGCTATCGCTCGCGCCGGCAAGACCGGCAAGGTCGCCCTGCTTATCGACGACCGTCTGGACTGCGTACTCGCCGCACGCGAACAGGGTATCTCCGTCGACGGCGTGCATGTGGGCCAGAGCGATATTCCCGTCGAGGTCTGCCGCAAGCTTCTGGGCCCCGATGCCATCGTGGGTCTTTCGGCCCGTTGCGAGGAAATGCTCGAGTACGTCAAGACCGCCGACATGAGCCTAGTCGACTACCTGGGCATCGGCCCGCTCCACGAGACCGAGACCAAGCGCGACTGTGGACGCGCGGCAGATGGCTCCATCATCACCAAGAGCTTTGAGGACCTGGCCGCGCTCCATGCGGCAAGCCCCGTTCCCATCGTGGTCGGCGGCGGCGTCAAAAAAGCCGATCTGCCGCAACTCAAGGCCACCGGCGTCGAGGGCTTCTTTGTGGTGAGCGCCGTCTGCAGCGCTGACGACCCCCGTGTCGCAGCCAAGGAGCTTGTCGACACCTGGCAGCAGGCGTAAGTCTAGGCCGAGCAGCTGATTCGCAGCCTCATATCTTCAATAGCGGAAAGCGCATCCCAGTTTGGACCT